>JANPCT010000756.1:0-1727 GCA_031431095.1 Acidobacteriota bacterium
GATTCGCGCGGCGACCTCAAGCAGGCCGACCTCGAAGCGCAGGCGGCGTTCGCGGTGCGCGTGCGTGACGACATCTCGAAGCTGACCGACCTCGTCAACCAGCTTCGTTCCGTGAAAGAACAGTTGCAGGCGCGAAACACCGCGCTGGCCGCGCGCAAGTCAGAGCCGGGAGTCGCCGACCTGATCAAGGCATCCGCAGCGGCGATGAAGTCCGCCGACGCGCTCGAAGACAAGCTGCACAACCCGACCGCGGAAGTGGTCTACGACATCCTGGCAATGCGCGGCGGTGCCCGGCTCTACTCCCGGCTCTCGCCGCTGCAGATGTGGGCGGTCGAGGCGGCCGGGGCGCCGACGGCGGGTATGACCCAGGTACTCGCGGAACAGGAAAAGGAGCTCGCCGCACTGACTACCGAGACGCAGCAATTGATCTCAGGCGAGGTCGCGAAGATCAACCAGCGCGCCGCGCAGCTGAACCTGCCATTCGTCATCGTGAAGTAGGCCTTCCGCCTGAAGGCGGAAACTACAGGAACTCCAACGAAGGACTCTGTAGTTTCCGCCTGTAGGCGGAATTCACAAACTCTCTCTCTCTAGACCTTGCGCGATTTCCACGCGCCGCGCCGGAACAGGATGAGACTCACGACTGCCAGCAGGGAGTAGGCGATCGTCATGGCCGTAAAGACGCCGGTCGGACCGAAGCCGCCGCGGTGCGCCAGGAACCACGCCAGCGGAATCTCGAACAGCCAGAACACGAACAGGTTGATGACGGTGGGCGTCCATGTGTCCCCCGCGCCGTTGAACGCGGACGTCAGCACCATGCCGTAGGCGTAGAACACGAACCCCAGGCTCACGATACGAAGGCAGCGGACGGCGTAGGGCTGCACGAGCAGGTCGGTCGTGAAAAAGGATGTGATCAGCGGCGCCGCGGCGAGGAACACGGCGCCGATCAGCCCCAGGAACACCATGTTGTAGAGTCCCGCGGTCCACACCGCCGTCGCCGCGCGATCGGGCCGGCCGGCGCCGAGGTTCTGTCCCACCATCGTCGCCGCCGCATTGCTGATGCCGAAGGCCGGGAGGAGCGCGAAGATGATCAGGCGGAAGCCGATCGTATAGCCCGCGAGGGCGGCGCTGCCGAAGGCCGACACGATCCGCACCAGACCGATGTAGCTCGCGGTGCCGATGAGGATCTGGAGCGTGCCGAGTCCCGAGAGCCGCAGCATCGTTCGCATCGCGCCCAGATCGACGCTGAAGTGGCGGCGCTCGAGACGGACGCGGCCGCGGCCGCTCGTCAACGTGTAGAGCTGGTAGATCACGGCGGTGCCTCGGCCCAGATTCGTCGCCACCGCGGCGCCGGCGACCCCGAGTTGCGGAAACGGACCCAGTCCGAAGATGAAGCACGGACCGAGGACGATGTTCAGGACGTTGCCGAGGATCAGGACGCGCATGGCGATCGCGGCGTCGCCGGCGCCGCGAAAGACGGCGTTCAGCAGGAACAGCAGCAGCACCGTGACGTTGCCGCCGAGCATGATGCGTGTGAACAGGCCGCCCGACGACACCACCTGGTCGCTGGCTCCCATCATGCGCAGCAGCGCGGGGGCGTTGGGTGCGGCCAACAGGCCGATGGCGGCGGCAACCGCGAGCCCGATGAGGATCGACTGACCCGCCGCATGCGCGGCCCCTTCGGGATCGTGCTCGCCGGTACGGCGCGCGACGAGCGCGGTCGCGCCGAT
>JANPCT010000757.1:0-2888 GCA_031431095.1 Acidobacteriota bacterium
TCGATCGCGAACGACACGCCCGCGGCGGAACGCGGCTCGGCACGTGTGCGGAACTCGAAGCAGTAGGGGAAGAACCCATCTGTGTCCCACGCAAAGTATTCCTGCCGTCGGTGGGCGTCGCGGACCCGGCCGGCGACCTCAGACCACATCGCCGTGAACGCGCGGTCGCCAACGATGTCGCTGGCAATCGGCAGGTAGGTCGAAAGCAGGCCAATCGTGGATTGCAGTTCCGCGAACTTCCGGCCGTCGAATGCGGTGCCCACGATCACGTCCGAGCGTCCCGTCAGCCGCCAGATCAGCGTCTGCCCGCAGGCCAGCAGGAACGACGACAGCGGGAGATCGAGGTCCGCGGCAAGGACAGCGATTCGTGCCACCGTATCGGCCGAAATCCCAACGGGCACGCTCGACGGCCGGAAACCGCGCGCCAACGGATCCGACGTTTCGCCGGGTAGCTTGTACGCATCAAGTCCGGCCGACGCGAATTGCTTCCAGTGGTCCCGTGCTGCAGAACCGGCCGGATCCTCGAGCAACTGATTGGCCCACTCGGCGAAGTCGGCGTATTGCATCGGCTCGATCGACAGCGTTTCCCCGCCTGCCGCCAGCGCGCCGTACGCCGCGGCGACCTGCCCGATCAGCCGGTCGAGCGAAGAGCTGTCGGCGCAGAATGCAGGCATGGTCACGAGCAGCCGATGTTCTCCAGGCGACTCCTTCACCAGATGCGCGCGAACCACCGGCAGTTGCCCGAAGTCACCACCCTGTCGCGCGGCTTCCATCAGACGAAGCGACTCAACCCGCGCGCGCTGGTCCTCGTCGCCGAGCGATGTCAGGTCGTGCCTGACCAGGACAAATGCGCTGACCTCGGAGATCACCTGTACCGGAACGGAGATGCCCGGTAGCAGCCGGAACGAGGTCCTCAGGATCTCGTGCCGCGCGACGACGGCACGGATCGCCTGCTCGAGGGTCTGGGGGTCCAGCGGCCCGCGAATCGCGACGACACACCTGGCGTGGTAGGGCAGCGCACTATCGGTCTGCTGCAGCCGCCAGAGCCGCTTCTGCTGCGGCGACAGCCGAAACCCTTCGAGCGTATCCGATGCCATCTCTAGGTTCCCGAGCCGGCCGGGCCCGCGCACGCCTGGGCCATCGCCACCACGATCTTCCGGCTGCCGCGATACGGGCGGCGTCCATGAGACACCAGCATGTTATCGACCAGCAGGATGTCCCCCTTCTGCCAGGCAAACGCGATCGTCTCCCTGTCGTAGGCGCCGCGGATGTGGTCGAGATCCGCCTCGTCGATCGGCGCACCGTCACCGTAATAAGCGTTGCGCGGCAGCTCGCTCGCATCGCCCAGCAAGGCGTCGCGTATTTCCGATCCCAGGCTCGAGACATGGAACAGATGCGCCTGGTTGAACCACACCATCTCTCCCGTCACGGGGTGGGCGGCCACGGCCTGGCACACCTGCGACGTGCGCAGACGGTCCTGGTCTTTCCATTCGAACTCGATCCCGGAACGACGGCAGAACGCCTCTGCGACTTTCCGATCCTCCGTCTGGAAGACTTCCTGCCACGGCAGATCGAGTGCGTCGCCGTAGTTGCGCACGTACATCACGGATCTCTTCTCGAAGCGATCGCGAATGGCCGGGTCCACCTGTCGGAAGACTGCGCGACTATCGGCGATCGGTGTCTCACCGCCTTCGGCCGCTGGCTCTGCGCAGAAGAAGCCGACGACCATCGGCCACGATCGCGTGTAGGACATCTCGTTGTGCTGCGGGATTGTCTGGTGCGCGGGATACTCGGTCGAGGTATAGATTCTTCCACTCACCTGTGACCGCGGCGTAGAGCGGTACGAGTAGTCGAGCAGATCTCCGGCGATCGCCTGCATGACACTCTCGAACTCACCAATTGTGCCGACGTCGAAGCGGCGAAAGAGGATTGCGCCATGGGTCGAGAGTCGGTCCATCACACGCTCGCGATGCGTCGTCCCCCACTCCTTCAGGTTGACCCCGTCAACCGCCGGTTCGAACAACAGCGGCAGCGCCGCGTCAGCTCGGAGGACCGTCTCCCTGACGAGCGTTTCCTGGCTTGCCCGGATAGGCTTGCGGCGCACGACGCCCGGTTGCATCGTGTCTGCTTTCGACGATTCAAATTGATCCACAGCTACTCCGTGATGCGCTGCCGCACGGGTGTAATCGCCTTGCGTCCTGTCGACCTCAAGGTTGCGAGGCTTGCCTGCTCGAATCGTTCGGCCATACTCTCTCGGTGTCTGCGCGCCACGTCAGCCAGCGCGCGGCGCATTTCGCTCAGGCGCAGGGCCGGCTGTTCCACGACAAGGGCCGCCAGCGCCCCGAACTGCTCCGCCAGGCAAGCGATCGTCTCGGGGGAAAACAGGTCGGTACGATATGTGAACGCCCCCTCCAGATCCCCCGGCGTCTCCCACAACGTCAATTGCAGGTCGTGCCGCGTCGTGCCGTTATCGACCTGAATCGATTCCACGCCAAGCCCCCGCCACTCTTCACGGTCGACGATCGCGTTCTGCAGGACGAACCAGACCTGAAAGAGCGGATGGTGCGACAGGCTGCGCGGGGGCTTCAATTCCTCAACGAGCTTTTCGAACGGCACGTCCTGATTGGCAAACGCGCCGAGCGCGACGACCCTGGAGCGCCGCAGAATCTCGCGGAAGCCCGGGTCGCCCGCCAGCCGGGCGCGCAGCACCAGCGTATTCACGAAATTGCCGATCAGCGGCTCAATCTCCGGACGGTTGCGGCCCGCGACCGGCGAGCCAACGATGACGTCGTCTTCACCCGTGACGCACGCCAGCAGCGATTGAAACACCGCGAGGAGCGTCATGAAGAGGGTGACGCTCGACGCTCTGCCGAGCGCCTTCAGCTTGT
>JANPCT010000758.1:0-4857 GCA_031431095.1 Acidobacteriota bacterium
GGGGATCTTCATCAACTCGTCCGACATCAGGGCGACGTCCGCGGTTTCGAGCGCCGCCGCGGAGCCGGCGACGCCCATCGCAAAGCCGACGTCCGCGGCCGCGAGGGCCGGCGCATCGTTGATGCCGTCACCCACCATGGCCAGCGTGCCGAATTTCCGCCGCAGCTCTTCGACGGCGCGCACCTTGTCGGCGGGCAGCAGTCCGGCGCGAACTTCGTCAACGCCGACCGCGTCGCCGGCCGCCCGCGCCGCCGCGTCATGGTCGCCCGTCAGCATCGCTATGTGCTCAACCCCGTGCTCTCGCAGCGTCCGCACCGCATCGCGGGCCGATTCACGCGGAGTGTCGGCGACGGCAATGATCCCGATCGGCGCGTCTGTGCCGACGATGACGAGTGTCCGGGCGCCGGCCGCGGCGCTGGCGGCCTCGATGCCCGTGTGAAGGGCGGTCGCGCACGTACCCCGCTCTTCGAACAGCCGATGGTTGCCAATCACCACGCGGCGATCGCCGACCATGCCCTGCGCACCGAGGCCGGGCAGGGCCTCGAATTGCTCGACCGGCGACAGCGCCAGGCCCTGCGCCACGGCATGCGCAACGATTGCTCCGGCAATGGGGTGTTCGGAGTGCTGTTCCAGCGATGCCGCGAGCTGCAGGATGCGCGCGCAGGCTTCATCCGTGAGCGCGATCACCTCCACGACCTTCAGGTCGCCTTTGGTCAGCGTGCCGGTCTTGTCGAACGCCACCGCGCGGACTTCCGCCAGCCGCTCGAGGTGGGCGCCGCCCTTGATCAGGACGCCTTTGCGCGCCGCCGCGGCGAGAGCCGAGACCACCGACACGGGGGTGGAGATGACCAGCGCACACGGGCATGAGATGACGAGGAGGACCAGCGCCCGATAGATCCAGTCAGCCCAGCTCGCCCCAAGCAGCAGCGGAGGGCCGAGCGCGATGCCGATCGCGACCAGCAGCACGGCGGGCGTGTAGATCCGCGCGAAGCGTTCGACGAAGGTCTGGCTTGGGGCGCGCTGCGCCTGCGCCCGCTCGACCATGTCGATGATGCGCGCCAGGGTGGAATCCCCACGGAGCCGGGTGACCCGCACGTCGAGTGCGCCGCGGCCGTTGATCGTCCCGGCGAAGACTTCGTCGTCCAGGCGCTTTTCGGACGGCAGCGATTCCCCCGTCACCGGCGCCTGATTCACATAGCTCTCTCCGGCGGCAACCCGGCCGTCGAGCGGAATTTTTTCGCCGGGTTTCACGACCACGATGTCGCCGACCGAGATCCCGTCCACCGGCACGCGGCGGAACGCACCGGCAGCGTCGCGTACGAGCGCCTCAACCGGGGTCAGGTCCATCAGCGCCCGGATGGCGCCCCGCGCCCGCTCCATGGCGCGCGCCTCCAGCAGTTGCGCGAGCGCGAAGAGGAACACGACCGCCGCCCCTTCGCTCCATTGGCCGAGCACCATGGCGCCGCACACCGCCACGAGCATCAGCACGTTGATGTCGAGGGACAGGGATCTCGCCGCATGCAGCGCCCGCCGCACGCTGTAGACGCCGCCGCTGACGATGGAGAGCGCGAAGGTCGCGATTACGGCACGCCGATCGACGCCGGCGTATTCGAGCGCCATGCCGGCGGCGGCGAGCAGGCCCGAGACGACGACGAACGCGCGCCGTGTAGCCGCGGACGGGGCGGGACCCACCGGCTGTTCGTGCTCCAGCCAGGCGCGCATCCCGGTCTGCGCCACCGCCTCCGCAATCGTCGACGCCGTCAGCTTCGCGGCGTCGTACTTGATGTTGAGCCGCTGGCCGAGGACGTCGGCGTGCAGCGCTTCGAGGCCGGTCAAGGACTTCAGCCGGCGCTCGAGAATCGCCACCTCCTCATGACAGTCCATGCCTTCGATCTTGAAGACGGACTCGGCGTGGATCGCACAAACCTGGCAGGTGGCCACTATCGGCGCTCCTCGGACACGTGGCGCAGCCCCTGCTGGAACAGATCGAGCACGTGGTGATCGTCGAGCGTGTAGTAGACGCAGCGCCCCTCGCGGCGGCCGCGCACGATCCGCATGCCGCGCATCAGGCGCAATTGATGCGACACCGCCGACTCGCTGATGCCCACCTCGGCGGCGATGTCACAGACGCACAAGTCTCCCTGCGCCAGCACGTCAACGATGCGGACGCGTGTGGGGTCGCCGAGGATGCTGAAGAGGTCGGCGAGGGCCTGCACGGTGGCGGCGTCCTGTCGCAGTGGCGCGGCTGAAGTCTGCATATATGAGCAATCTCTCATGTTTAGGATAGCACCTTCCGGCGCGCCGCCGGCACGCGCCCTTACACAGGCGTAATGCGCCGTCGCGCGGAATCGTAATATCATCTGGGCTTGGCCCCTAATCGGCTTTTCCCTCTATACATTACGGAGACGTGTCGTGATTGAGGTCCAGCACCTCACCAAACGCTACGGCCGCGTGACGGCCGTGGATGATGTGAGCTTCCGTGTCGAGCCGGGCGAGATTCTTGGTTTTCTGGGTCCGAACGGGGCCGGGAAGACGACCACCATGCGCATCCTGACCGGCTACATGCCGGCGTCCGAGGGAAACGCGGTGGTTGCCGGTTATGACGTCTTCAAGAATCCGCTCGAAGCGAAGCGGCGAACCGGCTACTTGCCGGAAACCCCGCCGCTCTACCCCGACATGACGGTCCGCGAATATCTCGACTTCGTGGCGCGCATCAAGGGAGTGCCGTCGGGAGAGCGCAGGGAACGCGTCGACACGGTGATGAAGCGGACGCACGTTGATGACATGTCCGGCAGGGCGTGCGGCAAGTTGTCGAAGGGCTACCGACAGCGCGTCGGCCTCGCCCAGGCGATCATTCACAACCCCGAGGTGCTGATTCTCGACGAGCCGACCGCGGGCCTCGATCCGAAGCAGATCATCGAGACGCGAGATCTGATCCGCAGCCTGGCCGGCAGCCACACCATCGTCCTCAGCACGCACATCCTTCCGGAGGTCTCGCAGACCTGCCAGCGCGTCGTGATCATCAATAAGGGCCGGGTCGTCGCCGTCGACACCCCGGACAACCTGACGGCGCGTCTGCGCGGGGCGGAGACGTTGTTCGTGCACGTGGATGCCGCGGGAGCGGACGTCGGGGCGGCGCTGGCGTCGGTGCCTGGCGTCTCGCGCGTCGCCGCGGCGGACATGCGGCCGGGCTCCGGCGCCTTCGAGGTGCAGAGCGACCACGGACGCGACATCCGGCGCGACCTGTCGCGCGAGATCGTGACCCGCGGCTGGGGCCTGCTCGAGCTGCGGCCGATGCGCCTCAGCCTGGAGGAAGTCTTCCTGCAGGTGACGACCGAAGAACCGGCCGGCAGCGACATCGTCGCCGCTGCGCCCGCCGAGGAGGCTCCCCGTGCGTAACGTCATGGCGATCGCGGACAAGGAGCTGCGCTCCTATTTCTCGTCGCCGATTGCCTACATCATCATCGGCTTCTTCCTGCTGCCGTTCGGCGTGTTCTTCTACCTGTACCTGACCGCGTTCGTGCGGCAGGGACTGCAGCAGGCGCAGTTCGGCGGTGCGATGAACATCAACCAGCAGGTGATCCGCTACGTCCTGCAGAACGCCTCGGTCATCATCCTGTTCATCATGCCGATGATCACGATGCGCACCTACTCCGAGGAAAAGCGATCGGGCACCATCGAGCTGCTGCTCACCGCGCCACTCACGGACGTCGAAATCATCCTGGGCAAGTTCTTCGGCGCGCTCGGCCTGTACATGGCGATGCTGGCGATGACCCTGCCCTACATGGCGATCCTCTTCTTCTACGGCAACCCCGAGTGGCGGCCGCTGGCCGCGGCGTATCTCGGGTTGATCCTGATGGGCGGCGCCTTCGTCTCCCTGGGCTTGCTCATTTCGAGCACGACGAACAACCAGATCGTGGCCGGCATCGTTTCATTCGTCGTGTTCCTGCTGCTGTGGATCGTCGGCTGGTTCGCCGATTCGGCGGGCCCGACGATTGGCCCGATCACGTCGTGGCTCTCCATCACCGAGCATTTCGATGACTTCTCGAAAGGCATCATCGACACCAAGCACGTGCTCTATTACCTGACGCTCATCACGTTCGGCCTCTTCCTCACGGCGAAGTCGGTCGACACCGAAAGGTGGCGAGGCTAGTCATGTTGAAACGCATTCTCGGCCTGCTTGGCTGGCTCGGCGTCGCGTTGGTCTTCGCCGCGGTGGCCATCCGCTTCCTGAAACCGGAGTGGCAGCCGTATTACAACGGGCTGGCGATTGCCGGCCTGGTCTGCACGCTCCTTTACATGCTCAGCCAGTGGCGGGAGATCGGCCAGGCGTTCGCCGGACGGCAGGCACGCTTCGGTACGCTCGCTGCCGCCAGCGCCCTCGTGGTGTTCGCCATCCTGGTGGCGATCAACTACCTCAGCACGCGTCACAACAGGAGGTGGGACCTCACCGCGGCGCATCAATTTTCGTTGTCCGACCAGACGAAAAAGGTCCTTCACGACTTGCAGGAACCGGTCAAGGTCCTGGTCTTCGCGCGCAGCGACGAGTTTCCGCGCTTCCGCGATCGCCTCGACCAGTACACCTATCAGTCGAAGCAGATCACCACCGAGTACATCGATCCGGAAAAGCGGCCCGGAGTGGCGCAGCAGTACGGCATCACGGCGATGGGCACGGTGGTGTTCGACTACAAGGGCCGCAAGGAGAAGGTCAACTCCGAGGGAGAGCAGGAGCTGACGAACGGATTGATCAAGGTCATCCAGGGCCGGCAGCCGAAGGTCTACTTCTCCGAGGGACATGGCGAGAAGGACACCGTCAACGGCGAGCGCGCCAGCTACAGCGCCATCGCCGCCGCCCTC
>JANPCT010000759.1:0-4892 GCA_031431095.1 Acidobacteriota bacterium
CGACAAAGCGGGCAAGCTCTTCGCCGTGGACGTCGAACCCGTGAGGAAGCTGAAGTCGCCGGTCACACTTGCCGCGATCAAAGGGGATCCCCGCTTCGCCTCGTTCGTGCTCACCAGAGTTCCCCGTCTGTCGGTGATGCCGGTCACCGACGAGGAGTGGAAGAGGATCGTGGAGATGGGCTCGGGCCCGCCGGCTTCATGACTCGCGCGGAGCCGTGCCCTTCCTGACCTGCGGACGACGCGCCGCGCGAAGGCGCGGCTGCGGATCTGCGGCCGGGACAGGTTCGGGCCCGGCGATGGCAGGGACGGCTTCGGCCGGTTCTGCCGTCCGCGCCGGTGGTGTTGCCGCCTTGGCAGGGGGTTTCAGCAGCAGAAAGCCAAGCGGCGGGAGCGTGATGCGGATCGAGTCGGCGTATCCGTGTGACGCGACCGGGTCGGTGACGATCTCGCCGTTGTTGCCGACGTCGCTGCCGCCGTAAATCGCGGCATCGCTGTTGATGGCCTCACGATACGTTCCTGCGCGCGGCACGCCAAGCATGTAGCCATGCCGCGGGACTGGCGTGAAGTTGCAGACGGCGACGACGAAGTCGTCGGGATCGTTGGCGCGGCGCAGCATGGCGATGACGGAGTTGTCGCTGTCGTTGCAGTCAATCCACTGAAAGCCTTCAGGACGCCCGTCAGCCTGGTGAAGTGAAGGCTCCGCAATGTGCGCGTGGTTCAAGTCACGAACGAAGCGCTGCAGGCCCGCATGCAGCGGATGCTGCAGCAGGTGCCAGTCGAGGCTGTGATCGTGATTCCACTCACCCACCTGCCCGAACTCGGATCCCATGAACGTCAGCTTCTTGCCGGGATGGCAATGCATGTAGCCGTAGGCGGCGCGGACGGTTGCGGCCTTCTGCCAGGCGTCACCGGGCGCCTTGCCGATCATCGAGCCCTTCAGGTGCACGACCTCGTCATGTGAAAACGGCAGGATGTAGTTCTCGCTGAACGCGTACATCAGCGAGAACGTCAGCAGCCGGTGGTCGTAGCGGCGGTGGATCGGATCCTTCTTGATGTAGGCCAGCGTGTCGTTCATCCACCCCATGTTCCACTTGTAAGTGAACCCCAGGCCGCCGAGATGCGCCGGGCGCGTCACGCCTGGGAAGGCGGTCGATTCCTCGGCCACCATGATCGTGCCGGGATGCTCGCCGTGCGTCAGCACGTTCAGCTCGCGAAGGAACTCGATCGCCTCGATGTTTTCGTGTCCGCCGTACTGATTCGGGATCCACTGCCCCGGCTCACGGGAAAAATCGAGGTACAACATGGAGGCGACGGCGTCGACGCGGAGTCCGTCGACGTGGTATTCATCGAACCAGAACAGCGCATTGGCGAGCAGGAAGTTGCGGACCTCGTTGCGTCCGTAGTTGAAGACGAGCGTGCCCCAGTCGCGCTGCTCCCCCTGCAGCGGGTTGGCGTGTTCGAAGAGCGCCGTACCGTCGAACCGCGCCAGGCCATGCGCGTCTTTCGGAAAGTGCCCCGGCACCCAGTCGAGGATCACGCCGATGCCGGCGCCATGACAGGCATCGACGAACGCCTTGAACTGGCGCGGTGTCCCGAACCGGCTTGTCGGAGCGTAGAACCCGGTGACCTGGTAGCCCCACGATCCGGAAAACGGGTGCTCCATCACCGGCAGCAGCTCGATGTGGGTGTAGCCCATGTCCTTGACGTACGGGATCAGCCGCTCCGCGAGCTCCTCGTAGGTGAGATAGCGATTGCGTTCTTCCGGCACCCGCATCCACGAACCGAGGTGCACCTCGTAAGTGGCCATCGGTTTGTCGAACCACGAGTGCCCGCCGGCCCGGTCGATCAGCCACGCCGCGTCGGTCCACGTATAGTCGAGACGCGTCACGACCGACGCGGTCAGCGGCGGAATTTCGAAAGCCGAGCCAAACGGATCGGTCTTGAGCAGCAGCTCGCCGTGGAGGTTGGAACGAATCTCGAACTTGTAGCGCGCGCCTTCCCTCACACCGGGAACGAAGATCTCCCACACGCCTGACGGGCCCAGACGGCGCATCGGGTGGACGCGGCCGTCCCACTGGTTGAAGTCGCCGACGACGCTGACGCGTTCGGCATTGGGAGCCCAGACGGCGAAGTGCACCCCCGCCGCGTCACCCACACTCATCAGGTGGGCGCCGAGCTTGTCGTAGATACGGGTGTGCTTCCCCTGCGAGAACAGGTAGACGTCGTACTCGGTGATCACCCGCCCGTAGCGATAGGGATCCTCGATCTCGGCGGAGTGGCCGCCCGGGAATACGATCCGCAGCTTGTAGTCGAAAATTTCGGAGACGCCTGGAAAAACTGCCTCGAACACGCCGGAGGGATGCGGGGTGGCCCTGGTGACAGCGCTCCCGTGCATGATGTCAACGGATTGCGCCGACGGCTGGCAGGCTCGGATGACGAGCGCCCCCTCCGCGAGGTGAGGCCCGAGGATCGCGAACGGATCGGGATGCCGCGCGCCGGCGAGCGCGTCGAAGTCGGCGTGACCTGCCACAGCCACTGATTATGTACCGGCAGCGCGGGCGCTACGCATGGGCAAGGACGGCATCGACGTATGCCGTCACGAGCCCCGGGAGATCCTCCATCGGACCGTACAGTGTGATGATTTTCCGGAACCGCGGGCCGCTGATCGCCAGATCCCATCGCTCGCCGCTCTGCGAGCGAAACACGGTCAACTGCCACTTCTCGAAGCCGGGCCGCCAGCGTTTGATCGCGGCCTCGACCGCAAGGTGCAGGCGCGAACGCGCGCGCGCGTCCGTCAGCTGCGGGCAAATCACGTTGATTGGCATCGCTCGTTAAGGTACGGTCTTGCCGGGCCCGCTGGCAAGGTCAGCAGTAAACAAATTTTCGCTTCGCAACGCGTGCAAATCGTGTCCTTCGTGTCCGGCACGGTTTATTCGGAGGTGGGTTCATGGCGATCGTCCGGCCGGCTGTCGATGTGGATCTTCCGGCTCTCACCGACATCTACAACCACTACATCATCAACACGCCGATCACTTTCGATACGAACCCGGTCACGCCGGAACAGCGGCGGCCGTGGTTCTCGGAGCACGCGCCGCAGGGACGTCATCGCCTCGTCGTCGCCGAACAGGACGGCCACGTCGTCGGCTACGCGTCCACCAGCCGGTTCCGTCCCAAGGCGGGATATGACACCACAGTGGAGGCGAGCGTCTACTGCCGCGCGGACTCGGTCGGTCGCGGCCTCGGGACGCTGATGTACCGGACGCTGTTCGAGATGATCGCGGGCGAGGATGTGCGACAGATCGTGGCCGGCGTCACCCAGCCCAACGCCGCGTCGGTGGCGCTGCACACGCGCGTAGGATTCCAGCGCATCGGTATGTTCGAGGGCATCGGCCGCAAGTTCGACCGCTACTGGGATGTTGCCTGGTTCCAGCGGCCGCTATGAGCGACGTGGCAATTGAGAGTTATGAAGGAGGCCGGGAAACGGAGGCGGCCGCGGGGGCGTGAGGTTCCTCAGACACCGCGGGCTCTTCTATCGGCAGCACCGGCGTGACGATTGCCGGCGCGAGTGCCAGCGGACGCGCGGGAGGCAGTTCCGGGGCCGCGAACGGCTGCGTCAGCTCCCATAACCCGGTTGAGAAATTCCACAGCGATAGTCCGCCGGCCGCGGCAAACGGGAGCGACGCGGCGCAGAACGTCGCGATCACCAGACGCCGCGTCCATCGCCGGGTCACCTTCTGCATCTTGGTGAGCGGCGCGGCGCGCGACGCCGACGTGGTTCTCCGGCCGGGCGCAGGGGCGGTCGTCAGCGGAACGAGCCGCTCAGGGCGCGCCGGCGTGAGCTTCGGACCCATCACGCGAGTTCCGGCCGCAACCGAGGGGGGCGGAATCAGGCGCTCGGGCCGCGTCGGATCGTCGGGGCTGGCGATCGGCGTCTCGCGATTGATCGCCGCACCGGTGCCGATCGGACCTTCGTCGATCACCATGAGCCACTGGTCGATGGCATCGGGAGCGGCGACGGCCGCCGGTGCAGTCGCGACAATAGCGGCCGCAGGCTGGACGGCTGCGTCCACCGCAGGCGCGGCCGGCACGGCGGCGACCGCAGGCGCGCCAGGCAGCGCAGGCACTGGCGCCGGAGTTGGCGCGACGACAACGATGCGGCTCGCAGCGACGGGCCCCGAGGCGCACGCGAATTGCGTGGGATCGGGTACCGCGGCCTCGAGAATCTGCCGGTCGATCGTGCCGACGCGACGCAGATAACCGTGGTGCAGCGCGCGATCGCAGATGCGATTGATCAGCCGCGGGATGCCGCCCGAGATACGATAGACCGCTTCGACGGCATCGGCATTGAACCGGATGCGATCGGCGCTGCCACCCGCGACGTGCAGGCGATGTTCGATGAAGCCGGCGACGACATCGGGGCCGAGGGGCGACAGCATGCAATGCACCGAGACGCGCTGATCGAGCTGGCGCATCTCCGGCAGCTTCAGCTTGTCGCGCAGCTCGAGCTGTCCGACGAGCACGACCTGCAGTTGACGCTCGCGGCCGTCCGAGTCCGAGAGGATGCGAATCTCTTCGAGCAGCGGCACCGAGAGGTTCTGCGCTTCGTCGATGATCAGCACGCAGTTCTTGCCCTTGCTCGCCCGATCCAGCAGGTGCGCGTTCAACTCGTCGATCAGGCCGCGCACCGTCTCTGCCTTGGACGCGATCCCGAAGTCCGCGTTGATCGTCTGCAGCAATTCCACCGGCGTGAGCTTGGGATTGAAGATAAACGCGACCTCGGTATCGGGGTCAAGCTGTTTGAGCAGGCTCCGGCAAATCGTTGTCTTGCCGGTCCCGATTTCACCGGACACCATCACGAAGCCGCAGCGATTCCGGATACCGTAGAGCAGGTG
>JANPCT010000760.1:0-2581 GCA_031431095.1 Acidobacteriota bacterium
GCGGGCCCGAAGGCCGACGGATATGCGGCGCCGGCAGGTGTGGCGGCAACACCGAACGACAACGGCGCGCTCGTCGCCGCATGGCCGTGCGTCTGCCCGTCGGTGGCCACCGACAACTTGCCGCGATTGGTGTTGAGGTGCAGGAACCGCGCTGCGGCGCCGGTCTTCCGGACGATGACGATGCGCGGGCTCGCCGTGCTGTTGCTCATCTGCTCGTAGGGATCGTCGTTGCCGTCCTGGATGTTCACCGAACTGGCCGCAACGGTGGTGCCCGCGCTATTCAGCCGGAACAGGTCGTAGTCGTTGGCCGAACCGCCAAGCGGATCCGACCAGAACAGGTTGATTGGGCCGGAGCCGGCGACCGTCAGCGTGGTGAATTCCTGCACGCCCATGAAGATGTGGAAGTTACCGGCGCTGGCAATCGGCGGGTTGACGGTCGCTGACCCGAGGTTGAAGTCCCCTTCCCAGACGCCGGACGTGACGTCGTTCAGATTGCCGGCGTTGCCTGCCGACGAGAAGTAGAGCGCGCCGGCCGCCGCGACGTCTTTCACCGCCTGGATGACGACCCCGCCGTTGGTGCTGGACACGACGGCGGGACCCTGGCCGTCCTGGAACGGCGTTTCGACGAAGTAGCCGACGTCGTCCACGATGATGTCGCAGCCGGCGGCGCGCAGCGCGCGGATGTTGTCAGCGAATGAGGTGATCGACGTGAATGCCGTCGCGAAGTACAACTGCGCGTTCGGCGCGATGTCGTGAATGAGCTCGAGCATTGCGGTGCCTTCGTCGCCGGTGCCGGCCTGGCCCGGGAGCACCGTCACCGGGCCGAGGTCGCCATAGGCCTGCGCGTCGGCGAGATGCTGAACGCCGTCCGACAGCACACCGATCTTGACGCCGCCGCCGCTGTATCCGGTGAGGCCGCGGTAGACCGCGGCGCGGTGGGTGACGTCCGCCTGCGAGGTGACGGAGCCGGCGCCGGTGCCGACGACGTTGGTGACGGGACCGTCCTGGCGTGTCGCGCCGCTGCCGAATGCGTTACCACCCGGTGCGAGTGCGCGCCGGACCGACGCGAGAGCGGCGGCGCGGCGCTGCGCCGCGGGAATGCGGGGGGTGGCAGGCCGGCTGCCGGCGCGGTTGGTGTAGGCGAGCTGCTGCGGCCCGACGAACAGCACGTCGGGCTGCGCCGCGATCTCATGGATGCGGTCGAGGTCCACGTGCATGCGCAGATCGGTGTCGCCGGTCTTCTCGATGTCGGTGCCGACGCCGTTCAACTGGACCAGCAGGCTGGAGGTGAGACGTCCCTTGACCTCGACCACCGCGTGTCCGTCGGCGGCGTAAGGAATGTCCACTTCGAGCGTCTGCACGCCCGGTGCGACCGGCAGCCCCTGCCGCATGCGCCATGCGTAAAGAAGCTGCGAATCGATCTTGCGTTCCGCCGGCGAGCGCGTCTCCTTCTCGCGCAGCAGCGCTTCGATCTGCGCGCGCCCCTCGGGGGCGATGCCGTTATCGCCTGCCTCCTGCGCCGCGGCGCTTGCCGCAACCCGCGCGTTCCACGCCGTGGCGCCGAGCGCGATGGCGCCTGCCGCGACCAGGACGCCGATTAGACCCGCCGATGTGACCCGTCGAGCCCCGCTTGTCTCTTTCATGAACGATTCCTCTTTGCGTTTGATCTATTAAGGCTTGCTTCGGCCGCCGGTACGATGGAGTGGACGCCCTCGTCTGCCGCCAGCCGTTCGAGGCTGCGCAGCGGAATCCACGCGATGATGCTGCGATACTCCCGCGACATGGATTGAATCGATCCGCCCAGCGCCGCGATTCGTTGCGTCAACGCCGGTGTGACCTCGGCGCGCACATCGACGAGGGCTCGTGCCTTCCGATCGAGCCGCACGCCCGTGGGGCCGGGCGGGACGTCCTTCTTCCTGGCCGTGCCTTGCGCGCGGTACAGTTCGTAGAGCAGCTGCGAATCGATCTTGGCTTGCGCCGGACTCCGCGTGTCCTTCTCGCTCCGGGCGCGCTGCGCGTGCTCGACGCCGCCGCGGGGCGGGGTGGCCGTCGGCGTCAGCGCCGCCGCTGCCGGCGCAGCCAGCGCCATCCACACCATCGCGCCGTACAGTGCGTGCCGGACGATCGGCCGAGGGGCGAGGAGAGTCGCCCCTTGTAAATGCATGGCTTCTGTTTTTCTGGATCGAGGGATCCCGGGCGGGTCCGCCGCGCGGCGCTCTCCCCGGAAGACCGTCAGCCTAGCAGCCCCCGCCGGGAAAAGCTACACGTTTAGAGCTCTCACTTCTCACGCGAAGGGGTCGAAGGCATCGACGGCAATCGAAGGAGAGGCTGGTATTTAAAGGGTCCTCACGCGAAGGGGTCGAAGAAATCGAAGGCAATCGAAGGAGGCGCTTTAAGTAATTGGGTTCCTTCGACGTCCTCCGACTCCTTCGATTCCTTCGAGTGAGGTCGCTTTAAGTAATTGGGTTCCTTCGCCGCCCTCCGACTCCTTCGATTCCTTCGAGTGAGGGCGCTTTAGCACGTGAGTTCCTTCGAGGGCGTCTTCGATTCCTTCGACCCCTTCGAGTGAAATAACGGGCCG
>JANPCT010000761.1:0-5735 GCA_031431095.1 Acidobacteriota bacterium
TGGCGCGGTCGTGCGGCTGCGCGAGCACCTGCGCTGGTTCGACGATCGGCCGCTGTTCGGCCGCCGCATCGTCGTCACCCGATCGCGCGAGCAGGCGGGGGAGCTCGTGGACATGCTTGAAGAGCGTGGTGCCGAGGCCATCCAGGCGCCCACGATCCGGATCGCGCCACCCGAAGATCTCGCCGCTCTCGACCGCGCCTGCGCCGACGCCGGCACATTCGACTGGATCGTGTTCACGAGCGCCAACGCGGTTGACTACTTCATGCAGCGGGCGCTGGCCGGTGGCGACGTGCGGGACCTGAAAGGCGTCCGCCTGTGCGCGATCGGGCCGTCAACCGCGCAGCGACTGGCGCGCCACGGCTTGCGGGTGGATCTCGTCCCGGACGAGGCCACTTCTGATGCAATACTCGACGCGATTCGCGGCGCCGGCGGCGTGACCGGCACGCGCTTCCTGCTGCCGCGCGCCGACATCGCGCGCGAGGTGCTTGCCGATCAGCTGCGCGACGCCGGCGCCGAGGTGAGCGAAGTCATCGCCTATCGCACGCTGCTCGGCGGCAGCGAGCGGGACGGCGATCAGGACATCTACCGGATGCTGCTCGACCGGCAAGTGGATGCGGTCACCTTTACCAGCGCCAGCACCGTCAAGAATTTCGCAAAAATCTATGGTGAAGAACAGGCGGCGGATCTATTGCGCACCACGGTCGTGGCCTCCATCGGCCCGGTGACCGCGGAGGCGGCCCAGCAGCTCGGCATCGAAACGACGGTGCTTCCTGCCCGCTATACGATTCCCGACCTCGTCGACGCGCTGGTCGAGCACTTTCGCGGCAAGCCGGTGATTCGATGAATCTGACCCATCGCCCGCGCCGGCTGCGCCGCAGCGCCGCGATCCGATCCCTGGTGCGTGAGACGCGTCTCAGCCCCGAGAACTTCGTCTATCCACTGTTCGTCGTCCCCGGCGAGGCGCAGCGCCGCGAGAGTGCGTCGATGCCGGGCGTCTTCCAGTTGTCCGTGGACGAGATCGTCAAGGAGGCGACGGCGGCGAGAGATGAAGGCATTCCGGGAGTGCTGCTCTTCGGACTGCCACCGGAGAAGGACGCAGTGGGAACCGGTGCCTCCGACCCCGAGGGCCCCGTTCAGACGGCCGTGCGTGCGCTGAAGAAAGAGGTGCCAGGGCTGCTCGTCGTGACGGACGTGTGTCTCTGTGAATACACGTCGCACGGTCATTGCGGCATTCTCGACGGCGAGGACGTCGTCAACGACGCAACCGTCGAGGAGCTCGCGCGCGCCGCGCTCTCACATGCCGCCGCCGGAGCCGACATCGTGGCGCCGTCCGACATGATGGACGGGCGTGTCGGCCGCATCCGCGAGAAGCTCGACGGCGCCGGCTTCACGCAGGTCGGCATCATGGCCTATGCCGCGAAGTACTGTTCCGCCTTCTACGGACCGTTCCGCGATGCGGCCGACTCCGCTCCCGCATTCGGCGACCGGCGCTCACACCAGATGGATCCGGGCAACGTGGAAGAAGCGCTGCGCGAGGTCGCTCTCGACCTCGATGAAGGGGCCGACATCGTCATGGTGAAGCCGGCGCTGCCCTATCTCGATGTCATCGCGCGGGTCAAGCAGGAGTTCGGCGTACCGACGGCCGCCTATCACGTGAGTGGCGAGTACGCGATGCTGAAGGCCGCGGCGCGCAACGGCTGGATAGACGAGCCGCGCGCGATGATGGAGACGTTGACGTCGATTCGCCGCGCCGGCGCCGACATCATCATCACCTACTACGCGCGCGACGCCGCACGACAAATGGCTTGAGGCTCAGGCCTCGAGGGCCATGGCCGCTTACTGGCAGCTCGCGGCCAGCATCTTCACGGACTTGACCTTGAGCGTGTCGGCCATCATCTTGTCGTGGTCGGCGCTGCCCATCGTGTCCGTCTTCATTTTCTTTGCGTGTTCCATCATGCCGGTGACCTCGACCTTGTGGCCGACGTGCATCTTGAGGTCGCCGCCTGAGAGCATGTAGGACATCGTCTTCATGTCCGCCGGGGATTTCATATCCGCTGTCGACGCGGACGGCATCGACTTGTCCATCATGTGGTCGCTCATCATGGCGTGGTTGAGCATGTAGTGCCCCATGCTGTCTTTGTCCGCGACGCAGCCCGTCACCATCACGGTGTCGGCCTTCATCTTCATCTTGTCCTTGTCGCCCATCTGGCTCTTGTCCATGCCCGACTGGGCCATCACCGCCGCGCTACACATCGCCGCCAGGCACATTCCCATGGTCATTCGGTTGATCATCTCTGCTCCTCTGGGTCCCATCGTGGTTTTACGGGGGTACCCTGAACGTAATACGCGGCAGCCCCGCGGACGGATGTGCGGATGAGGTGTTCGGGTCCGGCTGTGGCCCGTTCGCGCCCGCTACCTGGATCGGAGGATGGCGTAGGTGGGCAGGCCGAAGGACTCGAATCGATCGAGCAGGCGCTTGGCGTCCCCCTGCTCCATGTCTTCTGCCTGGAACTTGATCTTGACGTAGCCGTCGAGCGCCGCAATGACGGCGGGATCCTTGAACGTCGTCGAATCCATGACGACGCAGTTCTTGCACCAGGTGGCCCACATGTCGATCAGCACCGGCTTGCGATCGCGCGCGGCGATCGCCAGACCTTCGGGCAGCGAGTCGTACCAGCCGTCGGCGCGGAGGCTCGAGACCCCGCCGGGCACGACGGCCGATCGGTTCCGGAACAGGCCGACCGCCTCGTAGCCGTAGTACACGGCGGTGGCGAGGATGGCGATGCCGAGGATCTGCTTGACGCGCACCATCCACGCGCCCGGTTTCGGCAGGGCCGCGAGGCCGGCACCGGCGAAAGGCCACGGCAGTGCCATGCCGAGGCCAAGCAGCAGAGGGAGCGCGAGCGCGACAGTCGTCCCGCCGGCATACAGGCGGCTCGACAGGAGGATCACCTGGATCACGACCGGCGCAACGCACGCGCCGGCCAGCAGCGCGGCGACGGCGCCCATGAAGAACGCGAGCGGCATGCTGCCGCGGCGCGAGGGATCGACGGTCATCCGGCTCGAGAAGCGGGACAAGTCGATCGCCACGACGTCAAACATGGCCAGGCCGAGAAAGACGAACAGCGCCGCGATGGCGGCGTTGAACCAGGGGGACGAGTTGAGCGTGCCGAACGTGCCGGCGGTTATCACCACGGCGGCGCCGAGGACGCCGTAGACGACCGCCATCGCGGCGCCGTAGGCGCCGCCGAGCAGCCATCCCCGCCGCCGCGATCCGGCCTGCGCACCGGCGCCGATGATCGCCAGGTTGATCGGGATCATCGGCAGCACGCACGGAGTCAGGTTCAAAGCGAGTCCGCCGAGGAAGATGATCACGACCACCGCGATCGGGCCGCGGCCTTCGAGCATGCCCTTCTGCTTCACGCCGGCCTCGGCGTCGTGAATGAACGTGAGGAAGGCGTCGCGCGGGACGTAGCCGGCCGTCGTGCTGACGACGGCGAAGCCTTCCAGGACCGCGGGTTCCGGCGCGGTGGCGGGTGCGGGCGGTACTGCCTGCGCCAGCAGCGCGGTCGTCTGCATCACGGCGAGCAGGGCGGCCACCGCCCACGCGCGAGAGCGTCGCCGCGAGACAGCCCGGCTGGCCAGGGCGCCCGCCACAGTAAGCGCGACCACCGGGAGCAAGTGCGATACCAGTAAGTGCGCCGGACGCTGAACCGGGCAGATCGCCTGCACGCCAACGGCCCCGAATGCCGCCGCGGCAAGAGACGCGAGGCCGCCGGCCGCTCCGGCGTCGAGCGGCGCGCCGCGCCGCACCATGTGCCCGATGACGAGAGCCGGAGTGATCGAAAGAAGGAAGATCACTGCGCCGCAGGTCACGTGCAGAGGCTCGGCCGCGAGCGTGACGACGGATCCGCCGGTCACGGCGAAGACAGCCGCCAGCAGCAGCGTCCATCCGGCGAGCGCCAGGAACGGCGCGTACCGCACACGACGGTCGCCATCGATACCGGGAACGCTCAGCCGCAGTGCCGCGATCGTTGACAGCAGCGCGGTCGCCAGCGTGAGCAGCGCTTGCGCCAGGAACAGCGGATCGCCAGACATCCGCGGCAGGTCACGGCGCACGCCATACAGCAGGACGCCAGCGACTACCGGTGCGATCGACAAGGCCGCGGTACGGCGGGCGCGGACAGCGATCCGCGGCAGCGGCTTGACCGGTGTCAGGTCGGCCGTCAATGCAGCGATCACGCCGTCAATCGTGCGATCACCCATGTTTGTCTACTCCCAGAACGCGTCGCAGCGTCTTGTAACCCCGGTGCGCGGTCACCTTGACCGCGCTCTCACTCATGCCCAGACGCGCGGCGATTGCCCTCACCGACTCATCCTTCCATTTCAGGGACTCGATCACGTCGCGCTGGCGGCCGGGTAATTGCGACAAGGCGCCGTGCACGGCAGCAGTATCCACCACGCTCTCCCGGAGGACGGGCGGAGGTTCCGGCAAGGTCGCGACCCCAAGTTCCCGGCTGCCGATGCGGCGCTCGCGGCGCTGAGTATCGATCAGGCGGTTCCGCGCGATTGCGTAGAACCACGGGGCGAACGGCCGACCGGCGTCGTACGTATGGCGCGCTCGGTGAATGGAGATCAGCGTCTCCTGCACGGCGTCGTCACTCCACGCCACCTCGCCTACGCGGCTGCGGACGTACCGCCGCAGGGCGCCGGTCAAGAGCACCAGGCACGCGCCGTAGGCGGCGCGGTCCCCTCGCTGGGCGCGGACGAATAGAACGGCGGCTTCCTCTTCCTGTTCCTGCGTCACTAGGACCCCGCCCACACCCTACTACGAAGCGGTCGTCGCACTGGTTACGTCCGCGCGATGTAACCGCTCGCCGGCGCCGACCGTAGGAGGCAGTGACGCGCGTGATTATCAAGCAGGATGGGAGGCGTGGATGACGGCGGCATCAGCAGGTCGACGGGTGGGGCGGCTAACGGCCGCGGTGGGAGCGGCGGCGATGATAGCGACGGCGGCGTTGATAGCGGCCGCGGCCACGCCCGAGGTCGGCGCGAAGGCGCCCGATTTCACGCTCGTGGGGGCCGACGGCGGCGAGGTAAGGCTATCGACGGAGGTGCAGCGGGGGCCGGTGATCCTGATTATGGGGCGGGGATGGCCCGGCTACCAGTGCCCGTTTTGCACGCGCCAGTTCGCGGAGTTCCGGTCGCACCGAACGGAGCTCGAAGCCGCGGGAGCCCGGGTGCTGTGGGTATATCCGGGACCCGCCGCCGATCTCGCGTCGCACGCCTCGGACTTTGTCGCCGGCAAGGACGTCCCCGCGAACTTCCGGATCCTGATCGATCCCGGATATGTCTTCACAGTCGCCTACGGACTGCGCTGGGACGCCCCCTCTGAAACGGCGTACCCGGCGACCTTCGTTATCGACCGGTCGGGCATCGTACGATTCGCTCAGGTGAGCCGCACCCATGGCGGTCGGACCGCGGTGGCCGACGTGCTGAAGGCGCTGGCCGCGTTGGGAAACCCCCGGTCCTGAAACAGACACCCAACAGACAGCAGAAGGACTGACAGTTGGCAATAGAGGAGGGCTGGATGCAACGGAGATGGATCTGGATGGCTGCGGTCCTGCTGCTCGGCGGCTGCGGCGGGTCGCGACTGCCTGACGAGCGTGTGATGCCCACGGGGCCTGCGCCCGTGACGTCAGCGACGCCCGAGCCCGCACCCGCGCCCGCGCCGC
>JANPCT010000762.1:0-4624 GCA_031431095.1 Acidobacteriota bacterium
GTGATGGCCGACGCGGAGGAGGCGGGATCGGCGGCGGTCCGCACGTCAGCAGCGGCTCGAGTCCACGCTGCCGTCGTTCCAGCACCACGAAGTCGACATCCGCGACCGCGCCGGGATCATCGCGCTGCTGCGCGAGGTGCGTCCGTCGGCAGTCGTGCACGCGGCAGCACAGCCCTCGCACGATCGCGCCGCGGCAATCCCATTCGAAGATTTCGATACCAATGCGGGAGGCACGCTCAACCTGCTCGAGGCCGCCCGGCAGGCGTGTCCCGAGTCTCCCTTTGTTCACATGTCGACCGCTCTCACTATCCGGGTGGGATATCACGCAGTCGCTCGACGCGACGTGCAGCAGATCGTCGAGGCGTGGTCGGCCAGGACCGCGGGGTAAGAAGTCGATCCGCGCTACTCCGGCAGCGTGGCGATGACGCGCTTCGGATCGATGCGCCAGACCGTGCCGCCGCGGATGTTGGTCAGCCACACGCTGCCCAGCCCGACGCGGATGGAGTCGCCGCCTTCACCGACGAACTGCTGCGCGACGGTGTTCGTGGACGGGTCGATGCGGCTAATCGGGTACTCGAACGTCGTGACCCAGACCGAGCCTTCACCGGCGGAAATCTCGCCGCCGCCGCCCGGCACGCCCGCCGCCACTGTCGCAACCACCTTGTTGGTCTTCGGGTCGATGCGGCTGATCGTGCCGTCACCCTGGTTCAGCGTCCATACGCCGCCTTCTCCCACGGTGAGGAATCGCGGCTTGGGCCCCACCGGAATGATCGCGTCGATGACATGGGTTTGGGGATTGACGCGCGTCAGCGTGTTCTTCTCGCTGCTGGTCACCCAGACGGCGTTCTCGCCAAAGGCGACCGCAAACGATCCGGGGGAGACGTAGATTTCCGCGACGACCTTGTTGCTGGCCGGGTCGATGCGCGCCAGCGTCCCCTTGCTGTCGATGAGAATCCAGAGGCTGCCCGCGCCGATCGCGATGCCCCCCTCGTCATTCGCAATCGTCAGCGCGAAGGTTGCCTGCGGCATGCCGTCCTTTAGGTCCAGCCGCGAAATTGTCGAGTCGCCGCAGTTCGGCACCCAGACGCTGCCGAATCCGGTGGCGAGTCCCGAGCAGGGGTTCTTGCCGACCGGGAAGGTGACTGCGGTAGTGCTCTTGGGGTCCAGCCTGGATACCGTTCCGTTCGGAGAGTTCGAGACCCACATCTCCGCGTCCGCCGCCATCCAGTCGGGCGCGCCCGGCACGGCGTAGATCGCATCCGGTTTCAGTTTGGTAATCGGAATCTTCACGCCCGGCGTCGTGACCCCAGGGCGTTTCGTTTGCGTCTGGGTCTGTGGAGGGCTTGCGGTTTGGGGTGCAGCCATGAGCAACGCTGAGCACGCGCCCAGCCCGGCGACAAGGAATAACGTCTGTAGGCGCATAGGGATCTGGGGGTCGGCTGCGGCATAATATCCCGTCCCGGTACTCCCGTCATGAAATTCCTGAGCAGGCCACGTGCCTGGATCGCGTCGACCGTGTGCCTGTTCGCCGCGACGGCGGCCATCCGCCTGTCGGCGGCCCCGACCGTGCCTGCACACGGCGCCGGTCAGGTCGAGAAGGCCGCATCTGTCGCCACCGCGCAGCAAATCGAATTCTTCGAGGCCAACATCCGCCCGGTGCTGATGGACACCTGTGGTGAGTGTCACCTGAACGATCCGGAGGGGGAGTTGCGGATCGACACGCGCGCCTCTCTGCTGAAGGGCGGAGAGACCGGGCCCGCGATCGTTCCGGGCGATCCCGAGAAGAGTCCTTTGTTGCGCGCCATCCGCCGCGACGACGGGTTCCCGCGGATGCCCAAGGGGAAGCCGAAGCTGCCTGGTGCCGTGATTGCGGCGTTCACCGAATGGATCCGGCAGGGCGCGCCGTGGCCTGCTGAATCGCACGCGGCGTCCACACCCGGAACAGCGCGCACCGCAGCCGTCTATACGATCACGCCTGAGCAGCGCGCGTGGTGGGCGTTCACGCCCCTGGCGAATCCCGCGCTCCCCGCGGTGCACCGCGCCGACTGGATCAAGACCGACGTGGACCGTTTCATTCTCGCGCGGCTGGAGCGTGAAGGGCTTCAGCCCGTGAAACCCGCGGATCGGAGGACCCTCGTCCGCCGTGCCACCCTCGACCTGACCGGTCTGCCGCCGACCAGCGCGGAGGTCGATGACTTCGTTGCTGATACGTCCCCCGATGCCTTTGCGAAGGTTGTCGATCGTCTGCTGGCGTCGCCGCGCTACGGCGAGACCTGGGGCCGGCACTGGCTCGACGTGGCACGTTACGCGGAGGACGATCCGCGCAGCCTCGACCCGATGAGCCGCGGCTTCAACCCCTACCCGTATGCGTACCTGTATCGCGACTGGGTGGTCAAAGCTTTCAACGACGACCTTCCCTACGACACGTTCGTCAAGGCGCAGCTGGCCGCCGATGCGCTGGACGAGAAGCAGCGCGTGCGCATGCTGCCGGCGCTGGGGTTCCTCGGGGTCGGCCCGTGGTTCTACGACAACGGCTCGGTGGAAGTCACCCGCGCCGACGAGCGCCACGATCGCGTCGACGTTGTGTCGCGCGGGTTCCTCGGCCTGACCGTGGCATGCGCGCGCTGCCACGACCACAAGTACGATCCCATCCCGCAACGCGATTACTACTCGCTCGCCGGGGTCTTCCTCAACAGCCCGTATTACGAATACCCGCTCGTTCCCGCGTCGGTCGTCAGCGACTACAAGACGCTGGAGAAGAAGAAAAAGGACAAGCAGGAGCTGCTCGCGGAGTTCATGACCACCGAGAGCGAGCAACTCGCACAGACACTGGCCCTGCAGACCTCGGCGTACATGCAGGCGGCGTGGAAGGTGACCGGCGAACCGAAGGAGGACGCCGCGACGGTGCTTGCCGCCGCGAAGCTCGATTTCGAGCTGTTCGGGCGATGGGTCAGGTTCCTCGCCAAGCCGCCGAAGTTCTATCCCTACCTCAAGAAGTGGCAGGAGATGATCAAGGACGGCGGCTCCGAGGACCAGGCGAAAGCCCTGGCGTCGGAGTTCCAGGAACTGGTCGTCGATGTGATGTTCGAGGCGCGCGCCATCAAGGCGGAGAACGACGTCATTCGCGCCAAGGCGCTGCCGGGCACCAAGAAGAAAGAACCGGCCAACCTCCCGAACGAGTTCATCACCAACGACGACTTCTGTCCCGGGTGCGGCCTCGAAGTGAAGAGCCTGGCGGCCGACAAGGTGTTCTTCTACGGCGACATGTTCCGCAGGGACTTCGCCGACAGCGCCGAACCGGGCAACGCCAAGGAAGACGACCGGCCCGGACTGTTCGTGTTCCGCGGACCGGCACTCGACCGCTGGCTTGGCGCGGACCGCCGCCGCTACATCGACGATCTGCGCGACGACGTCAAGGCGCTGACCAAGGCGATGCCGCCGAAGTATCCCTACGTGCACGGCGTGCGCGATGCCGAGGCGGCGCAGCCGATCAAGGTTGCCATACGCGGCAACCCGTTCAAGCCAGGTGACGAAGTGCCGCGGCGGTTTCCTTCGGTACTGCTTGACGGCGAAGCGCCCCCGTTCACGAAGGGCAGCGGCCGCGCCGAACTCGCCGATGCCATCGTCAACGAGCCGATTGCGGCCCGCGTCATCGTCAACCGGATCTGGAAGTGGACGTTCGGCACCGGATTGGTGAATTCGCCGAGCAACTTCGGAAAGCTCGGAGAGCAGCCGAGCAATCCGGAATTGCTCGAATATCTGGCCTCCTGGTTCGTCAGCAACGGCCGTTCGATCAAGAAGCTCCAGCGGCTGCTGATGCTGAGCGCCGTCTATCAGTCGGGTACCGCCGACTCGCCGGCCGCGTTCGCGAAGGATTCCGGCAACCGTTGGTACTGGCGCGCCAATCGCCGGCGCATGTCGGCCGAGGAGGTCCGCGACTCGGCGTTGTTCGTCGCCGGCCGCCTCGACGACAAGATGGGCGGACCATCAGAGGAGCTGACGCCGGCGGCAACGCGCCGGACTCTGTATGCCAGGGTCAGCCGCTACAAGCTCGATCAGTTCCTGCAGCTGTTCGACTTTCCGGCGCCGACGATCAGCGCCGAGCAGCGCTTCAGCACCAACGTGCCGTTACAGCGGCTGTTTCTGATGAACAGCGACTTCATGCAGCAGCAGGCCGAACACCTCGCGCGCGGGCTCGCGCCCGAAGCCGACAACTCGGCCCGCATCGTCAAGGCCTACCGAACACTGTTCGGGCGCGAACCAAAGCCCGACGAGCTCGCGGCCGGACTGGACTATCTGTCGGCCGAACCGGTGCGCGCGTACGAGGAGCGTAAGTCGAAGGAGTCGAAGGAATCGAAGGGGGCGAAGGAGTCGAAGGATCCCACGAAGGACTCGAAGGATGCCGCGAAGAAGAAGGACGACAAGGAGATGATGGGGGCCGGCATGATGGCCGGCGTGGGCGGGACGGATGCGGCGGACGCCAAGGCCAGGAAAGAGATGCTCCCGGTGACGCCGCTCGGGCGCTACCTGAAGGTGCTGCTCAGTTCGTCGGAGTTCCTGTTCGTCGACTGAACCAGGATTTGTATCACTGGGGACTGAGCGCGGTGGCTCCTCAACCTCTTCG
>JANPCT010000763.1:0-3384 GCA_031431095.1 Acidobacteriota bacterium
GTGCAAGAACGAAAAAGTCAGCCCAGGAGTGGACTTTTGTCTGCCAAGGTTGTAACCTGACCGAGCTCGTCCCACGGTACGGCCCTCGTTGACACGCGTGAAACCCCGAAAAGTCTTCCATTTTGCGCCGCTGTCGCAGAGGCGCTTTCCGCCAGCCCCCTTTGCCGCTGACCTCGGCTGGCCGCGGCCTTGCACAATCGGTCTCCGGCGGCAGTCGCGAACCTGCGCGCTTCCTGAAATCGACACCATTATCGGTTGCGCGACGCGCTCCTCGCTCGGAGTTCGTCTCGTGGCAGTCCGGCGGGACCTTGAGGAGAAGCTTCGGCGATCGGCGGCGTCACCCCCGCTACGACATTCACGGCGATCTGCTGGCGACCTTCGACAGTTCGCAGACGCTGCGCATTGCGAACATCGGGTTTGGCGGCGCGCTCGTGTCTACGCCCGCGCCACTGCCGCTGCAGTCGGTGCACACGGCTCGGTTGATTATCGGATCGGACGAGAGCGACGTCCGCTTCCGGGTGAGTCACGTCAGCCCGGCCGACGGTTCGGGGCGGGCCTACGTGCTCGGTGTGGAGTTCCTGGAATTGTCGCGCGCGGCGATGACGGGCATCGAGTTGATGATGGCGCGGGCCGCCGAAGGAGAGGTCGAGGAGACATGACGATGAGCGACGGACAACCGGAGCAGCAGAAGCGCCGCAGCCCGCGGGTCGCCGCCGAAGCGTGCTATCTGCGCCTGCCGGTGCGGTTGCCGCTCTTCATGCGCGACATCAGCGTCGGCGGCGCGCTGCTCGAGTCTCCAGTCCCGATCGCCCCCGACAGCGAGGGCACGCTGCGAACGATGCTCGGCACGCGGCCGTTCGAAACGCGCGTCGATTTGTGCCGCGCCGCACCTGCCGAGTTCGACACCCGCAAGACCACCGTGAGCGTCACGTTCAAGAACATGCGCGGCGACGCGAGCCAAGTCCTCAATCACTTCCTGTCCATGGCGGCGCCGGAGCCGAACAGTTGATCCGGTCGAGACGAGCCCGCCCGTGAGACAGGTAGCCACCCGTTTGATCGGTGACAGCGCCGCCATGCGGGATCTCCAGATCGAGATCGAGCAGGTCGCCTCGTCCGACGCCAAGGTCCTGATTACGGGCGACAGCGGCGTCGGCAAGGAGCTCGTCGCCCAGGCGGTCCACACGCTGAGCGCGCGGGCGCACCGGCCGTTCCTCGCGGTCAACTGCGCCGGCATGCCCGAGACCCTGCTCGAGTCCGAGCTGTTTGGCCACACCAAGGGCAGCTTCACCGGCGCGTATCGCGACCGTCCCGGCAAGCTCGACATGGCCGATACGGGAACCGTCTTCCTCGACGAAATCGGCGAGATGACGCTCCGCATGCAGGGCCTGCTGCTCCGTTTCCTGGAGACGGGAGAGCTCCAGAAGGTCGGTGCCGATCGCAATACGGCGCGCGTCAACGTCCGCGTCATTGCGGCGACGAACCGGAACCTGCGCGACATGGTGGCGCAGGGGCAATTCCGCGAAGACCTGTTCTATCGCCTCAACGTCGTGCAGCTCGTCGTGCCGTCGCTGTCCGAGCGTCGCGAGGACATCCCGCTCCTGATCACATATTTTCTGTCCCGGTTCAGCTCGAACGGCAAGTACGTCGTGCGCCGTATGGCACCCGAGACGGTCGATCTGCTCCTGAATTATTCCTGGCCGGGCAACGTCCGCGAACTCGAGAACATCGTCGAACGTCTGGTCGTCACGGGCGTCAACGAAACGGTGCTGCCCGACGATCTGCCCATCGAGATCCGGGCGCACAACGGCATTTCGCTGCGTCCGAAGCGCGAGCGGCGGCGCACCGTGGCCGACGATCTCTTCAAGAAGATCGTCGATGAGCGCGAGTCGTTCTGGACGGTCGTGTATCCACGGTACATGCAGCGGGAAATCACCAAGAGTCACGTGCGGGACGTCGTCCGCAAGGGGCTCGAACAGTCGCGCGGCAACTACAAGATCGTCGCGCGCATGTTCAACATGGACGAGAGTGAATACAAGCGCTTTCTCAACTTCCTGCGGAAGCACGACTGCCAGCTGCCGTTCAAGGACTACAGGCAATAGGCGAGGTGCATCCATGAACGAACCGCTCCGACGGGCATGTCTCATCGCGGTGCTGCTCACCGGCGGCGCGGCCGCCAGCGGGCAGATCCCGGCCCCTCCTCAACCGGCCGATCCCACGTCCATGGCGGCGGGCGATCGCGCGGCCCCCTATGTGATCGGCGCCGGCGACGTGCTGGGCATCGTGTTCTGGCGTGAGAAGGAGCTCTCCGGAGATGTCGCGGTGCTGCCCGACGGCCGCATCACGCTGCCGCTGATCAACGAGATGCCCGCGGCGGGCCGCACCGCCGAGGAGTTGCGCGTGGCGCTGGTCGAGGCCGCGCGGCAATTCGTCACCGACCCCACCGCGACGGTGGTCATCCGCCAGGTGAACAGCCGTCAGGTGTTCATCACCGGGATGGTCGCCAAGACCGGCCAGTATCCGCTCTATCGCACGATGAACGTGTTGCAGTTGATCGCCACGGCGGGCGGTCTGCTGGAATATGCCAAGGCTGATGAGATCATCGTTATCCGCACGGAACAGGGGAAACAGGTCAGCTATCCGTTCAACTACAAGGAAGTGTCGCGCGCGCGCAACCTGTTTCAGAACATCGACCTGAAGCCAGGTGACACGGTCGTGGTGCCGTGAGTCGCACCGTCAGCGCCCGGCGGCTCGTCTTCGCGGCGGGCATGTGCTTTTTCGCCGCGGCACCGGCACAGGCGCAGCTAATCCCGACCAAGCCTTTTCGAGGAATTTTCCGTACCACCTCCGACCCGGCGCAGAGCCGCACGCAGATAGACTTCCTGACGTTCCTCGCCGGCGGTTACGAGCAGACCACCGTCTCGGCAGGCGGCGGCGTCATCAGGAATACGGGCGACAGCACGTTCGGGTATCTGATGTTCAGGGGGCGGGCGGCGCACCAGGGGCGGCGCTTCGCGTTCGGCGCCGACGGCGGCGCAACCACGGTCTATCACGACGCGGAGGTCAACCGGTCTCCGTTCAGTTTCTCCGGCACGGCCCACGCCGAGGGGTCCGTCGGCCGTCGCGGCACGTTCGCCGTGCGCCAGACGATCTACGTGTCCCCGTACTTCGGCTACTCGCCGATCGAAACAAACTCGAACGGGTCAGACGAGCCCGTCGAAAATACTCCGGACGCGTCGGATCCGCACATCGACGAGCGTGCCACGCGTCTGACGACCAAAGGCTATTCGACTTACGCGTCAGCGGCGCATCAGGTCGGGCGTACCGGATTGCTGTTCACGTCCTACAACCTTGGGTATACCGACTACGCCAGCAGCGCGCCCGACG
>JANPCT010000764.1:0-1570 GCA_031431095.1 Acidobacteriota bacterium
CTTCGGCTTCGGCGGCGCCGCACCGCAAGGTCGATCAGGCATTGACCGCTGCCCTCCGATTGGACGGCGCGACACAGCAGGTCATCATCTCGGTCCTTCCAGGCTGCCGCGCCGCCGTTCGCGCGGCACTCGAACGGCACGGCGATGTTGTGGGTTCCGACCACGCGATCATCGACGCCGTGAGCGGCGAGGTCCACAGCCGCGACGTCGAGGCTCTGGCCGCGAATCCCTGTGTCAAGTCGGTCTCGGGCGACGCCCTGGTGCGCGCCACGGGCGCAGCACCCAGAAACAAACGGAACAGGACGACGCCGGCGCTGACCGAGCTGCCGTCACAGAACCTGACGAGCACGTTGCGCGACACGCTCGGTTTGCCTCATTCCGCGGCGCTCGATCCCTCCGTGCCCACCGGCGCCGGCGGCATCGGCGTCGCCATCATCGACTCGGGTATCGCGCCGAGCGCTGACTTCGCCGGCCGCATCACCGGTTTCTACGACTTCACGCGCCACCGCGCGAAGGCGACGGCGCCGTTCGACGACTACGGCCACGGCACACACATCGCCGGCCTCATCGGCAGCTCCGGCGTGCTGTCGAACTTCGAATTCCAGGGCGTCGCACCGGACGTTCACCTGGTTGGCGTGAAGGTGCTCGACGAGACCGGCACCGGCAAGACCAGCAACGTGATCAACGCCATCGAGTTCGTGATCGCGAACCGCGTGCAGTTGAACGTGCAGGTGATCAATCTCTCGCTCGGGCATCCGATCTTCGCGCCAGCGGCTGACGATCCGCTGGTGCAGGCGGTCGAGCAGGCGAGCGCCGCCGGCTTGATCGTGGTCACGTCGGCCGGAAACTTCGGGCAGAAACAATCCGACGGAACCGTCGGTTATGCGGGGCTTACCTCACCCGGCAACGCGCCCTCCGCCATCACCGTTGGCGCCGTCATGACCAGAGACACGGTCTCGCGTCTCGATGACGAGGTCGCACCGTACAGCTCGCGCGGGCCGACGTGGTTCGACGCATTCGTCAAGCCCGACGTTGTTGCACCCGGACATCGGCTGGCGTCGGACACGAACGTCTCCTCGTATCTCTACGCACAGTTCACCAGGAACCACGGCCAGAGCAAGACCGGGCAGCCGCTTCTGCTCCTCAGTGGATCGAGCATGGCGGCCGGCGTCACGAGCGGCGTCGTTGCGCTGATGCTGCAGGCCCACAACCAGGCGCCCTTCCCGATCAGGAAGGCGCTGACGCCGAACCTGGTCAAGGGGATCCTGCAATACACCGCCATCACCGTAGACGATGCCGACTACCTGACGCAGGGGGCCGGACAAATCAACGCGCACGGCGCGATGCTGGTCAGCACGGGCATCGATACGTCGAGGCCGGTCGGCTCCGCGTGGCTGAAGGCGCCGGCGCCGATGTCGGTAATCGGCGGCGCGTCATACACGTGGTCACAGCACGTGCTGTATGGCAATCGGGCGCTAAGGGGTACGCTCCTGTCCGCCAACAACATTGTCTGGGGCACCAACGTCGTCTGGGGCACGGCGGATCGCGAAGCCGACAACATCGTGTGGGG
>JANPCT010000765.1:0-2022 GCA_031431095.1 Acidobacteriota bacterium
AAACAAAAAGGCCGGGTCCCGACGGGGCCCGGCCTTTTCTACAGGGGAACTGACCGCGGACTCCTAAAATCGCCACCGCCCGCCGACGCCAATCTGAAAGCCGCCGACGGTGAGTTTTTCTGTAGCGCCGGGCAGCGACACGGAACCGACGGCATAGCGTGCGAGGGCGCCGACGCCCCACTTTTTGGCGAGCATGTACTGCACATCGACGCCGGCGTTGAATCCGACGGTCGATTTGCTGGTGGACTGCACGGCCGTGGTGACGGACGGGCCCGGTTCGGTGATCGTCAACGACGGGATCGAGTCCTGCTTGACCGCGAAAATCGTCGGACCCGCGGAGATGCCGATGTCAATCTTGTTGGCGATGGGGAGCATGTAGATCACGTCGAGATGAACGGCATTTTCGGAATGCTTGAGTCCGGAAAACGTCTTCGCGACGGCACGCGGGCGATCGAAGAGCCCCGGGTCCGGAACGGTTCCGGAGAGGGCGCCGTCGGACTTCGAGGACACGCGCGAGTACGAGACGCCGGCGAGGATGTTGTGGCCCCAGACCTTGTAGGCGGCGCCAATGTCGAACAGGCCGCCACCCTTGACTTTCGCCGTCGAGGTGAACGTTGCCGTCTCGTCGTAAATCGGGAACGAACCAGCTTCGCCCAGGTCATGCGATCCGGTCTGCGCGCCGACGTTCACCGTCACGTATCCCCTGTCGGTCCACTGCATCGTCTGGGCAAATGCGATTTCGGGAACGGCACAGATACACAGCGCCAGGATCCCTGCTTTCGTTATCTTCAAATCAACGTCTCCATTTTTTTGGCTAGCGCCTGTCGCGCGGGGCGTTCCCGGCAAGGCTGCGTCATCGTAACACGCGAACGTGCAAAAGTGCGCCATTTCAGGTCAGATCGTGATAACATTACAGCCCGCGACCACAGGTTTTGGCTACCCGTTTCCACCGGAGTTCCATATTGATGACCCGAAAGGCTCTTCTGTGTACCGCGACCAGCATGCTGGCCGTGGCACTTGCGTGCGGAAAGTCCGCTCCCGCTCCTACTTCACCCTCCGCGACAACGCAACCCGAGGCCGGCGCCGCTGCTGATGGATCGACACTGAAGTCCACGACCCCGACCATCGTCTCGCCGGCCGGCGGCGTGCAGGTAACGGATCCGCTGACGCTGACCTCGTCGAAGGCCACAGGCAAATTCGTCGACCTTGCCCTCTCCTATCAGTTCCAGGTCCGCAGCGGCAGCACCGTGGTGTACGACTCGGGCGCCACGGGAGGCGTCGGCAGCGGCAACAACGTCAGCCACACATTGCCCAGCTCGGCGGCGCTGAACCCCGATACCGATTACACCTGGCGCGTGCGGGCGGCCTACCAGGGCGCGGTCGGCTCCTGGTCCGCCGATGGAAGCTTCAAGAGCCCCGTGGGCGCCTTCATTCGCGGCAACGAAGTACGCGACCCCCTCACGATCGGCCGGACCGTCGGAATCCTCCAGGGCGCAACGCAGTTCATTCCCGGCGAGGGTCTGAAGCTGCTCGCTAACGACAGCACCGTCAAGTACGAGCTGCCGACGACCCTCACGTCGGGTCAGTTCTCGATGCTGATCAAAGGGGCCGACGAGGGGTCGCCTGGGGACAAGTCAAAAGTCTTCAGCATGCAGCAGGGCAATGACTCGGACATCACGACCAACTCGTACCGCTTCACCGCCGAGCTGCGCGGCCGGAACTACTCGGCGCCTGGCTCGGTCACCTGCCGCGTGATCGCCGGTGACGGCGTCTCCCGCGACTGTGTACGCCTCGTCAAGAACTTCAGTAGCACCCGCTGGTACTTCTGGAAATTTTCCTGGAACGAGGGCACGAACTTCACCATGGCAGTCCGCGAAGACAGCGAGACGGGCCGGATCATCTATACCGATACTCGGGGCCTCAGCGGCCGGATCTACCGTCCCAATCCGCACATGCTCTACCTCGGCGCACCCGTTGGACGCGCCGGCCCGATCGACGCGACGCTGCCCGGCGGCATTTACA
>JANPCT010000766.1:0-1985 GCA_031431095.1 Acidobacteriota bacterium
GCCTTCACCGTCACGATGAGCGCCGCGGTGAAGATCTATTCTCAGCGCTCGCTGCCGATGGCGGCGAAGGGCGTCCCTTATACCCACACGGTCGCCAGCAGCAACGTGCAGGGCATGCCTGTATGGGACGTCGCGTCGGGAACGCTGCCGCCGGGCATGTTGCTCGATGCCGCTGTCGGTTCGATTTCCGGCACGTGCCTCACTGCCGGCAAGTGGACGTTCGACCTGCGCGTCAAAGACGTGAGCACGAGCGACACCGTAACGCTCATCCTGATGGTGAAATGAGCAAAACGCCCCGAGGCGCCTGGCTTTCGTTGAGGTGCAGACGTCGATTCAGCGCGGCAGCGGAACGACGAGGAACGACTGCGGCTTGCTGATCGGCGTGAACGCGTCGCCGGCCGCCGTACCGATGGTCGCGGTATAGCGCGCCTGGGCCACCGGAGGCGCGGCGTTGCCAACGCGTCCGCCAAAGCCGCCGCGTCCGGCCGCGGGCGCTCCTGCCGGCGGATCGCCGCGAAGATCCCAGGCGATGCGATGCAGCCCGGGCATCGCCGCATCACCCGTCAGCTCGATGCGCCGTACGCGCTTGCCTTGTTCATCCGCGATCTGCACGAAGAGTTTTGCGTCCGCGGCAGCCGCTTGCCCGAGGCTGTAGGTCAGCAGCGCGCCGTACGGGGGGTTCTGATATGTGGTGTTGCCCCACGACGCCTCGAACTGGCCGAGCTCGTTGAACTGGTAGGCGTCGCGCATGGGATACAGGCGCGCTTTCTCGGCGAGCGCCTGGGTGGTGAGATCGCGCAGCGCCGTGTAGTCGTCGAGGATGAAGACGCCGCGGCCGAACGTGCCGGCGATCAGATCCCCTTCGCGCTTGTGGATCGTGATGTCGCGCACCTGTTGCGTTGGAATGCCGCTCATCCTCACCCAATGCGCGCCCCCATCGACGGTGGCGTAAAGGCCGAACTCCATGCCGGCGAACATCAGGTTGCCGTTGACGGAATCCTGCGCGATCGACCAGGCGCCGGAGCGCTGCGGCAGGTCTCCGGTGATGGACGACCAGGTTCCTCCACGGTCCGTGCTCTTGAGCACGTAGGGCTTGAAGTTGCCCCTGTTCCAGTCGTTCAGTGTGGCGAACACCGTGTTGGCGTCGCGCGATGACGAATGGACGTCCGTGACGTAGGTGAATTCCGGCGCGCCGCCCGCGTGCAACGCGGCGGAGTCGACCTTCCGCCAGGCCTTGCCACCGTCCTCACTGACCTGGATCAATCCATCGTCGGTGCCGGCGTAGAGGAGCCCTTCGAGCAGCGGCGATTCGTCGAGTGCCGTGATCGTGCTGAGGCGGGTCGTCGCTTCCATGTAGGCGACCGAGTCCGCCGGCCACACCTTGCCCATGATCTCGATCTTCGTCCGGTCCAGGTTACGCGTGAGGTCGCCGCTGATTGCCGCCCACGAGTCGCCGCGGTTGTCGCTGCGATAGACGCGCTCGCCCGCGAAGAACAGCCGTCGCGTCGAATGCGGGCTGATGATCGTCGGCGAGTCCCAATGCCATCGGCCGACGTTCTGTGCGCCGCCGCGTCCACCCTGGGCGCCGCCTGCGGGAGCCGGGGCGTCCTCCGGAGCGAGAGCGGTCGTGTTGGCCGGACGCGGGCGGATACTGACGCTGACGCCGGTGCGCAAGTCGAGCCGCTGCAGGGCGCCTTCCTGCGATTGCGCATAGACCGTGTTCGGATCGTCGGGATCGACGCGCGCCTGGAATCCGTCACCACCGCCGACCGAATACCAGTCGCTGGTGCGAATGCCGGTACGGTGCACCGTCCGTGACGGCCCGCACACGCTGCCGTTGTCCTGCGCGCCGCCGCAGACGTTGTAGAACGGTCGCGCGTTGTCGGTCGAGATGCGGTAGAACTGCGACAGCGGCAGGTTGGTGAACTGACGCCAGGTCTTCATGCCATCGTAGGTTTCGTAGACGCCGCCGTCGTTGCCGATGA
>JANPCT010000767.1:0-6552 GCA_031431095.1 Acidobacteriota bacterium
TCGCGTTCGGGCTGTTGCCGCCCGCGGTGATCAACCTGGTGCCCGGGCGCAGCTTTCCGGGGGCGTTCACCTATCAGAACTTCGGCCGGACGACGCAGAAGGGCATCGAGGTTGGCGTCAACACGACGATCAACCGGCACGCGGGCATGTTCGCCAACTACTCGTTCCAGGCGGAGCCCGAAGCCAATTTCGGACTTTCCGAGCTGAACCTGCCGGCGAAGAACCGGTTCAACATCGGCGCGAACTTCAACAACGGCCGATTCCTGGGTGATCTGAACGTCACCTACTCCGACAGCGCCTTCTGGCAGGACGTCCTGGACGATCGCTACCATGGGACGACCGAGTCCTACACCCTTGTCAATGGCGGCTTCGGCGTAAAGTGGATGAACAACCGGCTCACCACGTCCGTGAAGGGCACCAACCTCGCCAACCAGGACATCCAGCAGCATGTGTTCGGCGACATCATCAAGCGGCAGGTCGTCGCCGAGCTGCGAGTCAATTTCTAGGGTGGCCGGCCAGGGGACGCGCCGCGTCCACCACGCGTCCTACTCGAGATGATTTCCATGAAGGGCGGCGGGGGCGGGATTCGCGGCATGCGCGGCGGCGGGGGGCGGGAGGGAGCGGGACGTTCGGCCGTCGCCGCCCGCGCCGACGACTCGACGGCGAAGAAGAAAGTCGACTACGGCAACGCCTGGCCCGAAGCGAAAGCCCTCATCGTCGCGCATCGCGGACGGCTGGCGCTCGGGCTCAGCCTGATGCTCGTCAACCGGGTCGCCGGTCTGGTGCTGCCGGCGACGTCGAAATACCTCATCGACGATGTGATCGGAAAGCGACAGGCCGAGATGCTGGTGCCGCTCGCCCTCGCGGCGGGCGCCGCGACGCTTCTGCAGGCGGTCACCTCGTTCGGCCTGTCACAGGTCCTCGGCGTCGCAGCGCAGCGCGCCATCACCGACATGCGCCGTCGCGTCGAGGCGCACGTCGCCCGCCTTCCCGTACGCTATTTCGATTCAACCAAGTCGGGCGTGCTCATCTCCCGGATCATGACCGATGCGGAAGGGATCAGGAATCTGGTCGGCAACGGCCTGGTGCAGCTCGTCGGCAGTGTCGTCACCGCACTGCTGGCCGTCGCATACCTGTTCTATCTGAACTGGCTGCTCACGCTCGCCAACATCGTCGCCCTCGGCGCCTTCGGCTTTGCGATGGCGACCGCGTTCAAGCGGCTCCGGCCGCTGTTTCGGGAGCGCGGCAAGATCAACGCGGAGGTCACCGGCCGCCTCAACGAAACGCTCGGCGGCATCCGCATCGTCAAGACCTACACCGCCGAGAAGCGCGAGGAGCTGGTCTTCACCCGCGGCGCGCACCGGCTGTTCCGTAACGTCGCGCAGTCGATCACCGGCGTGTCGGCGATCACCGCGTTCTCGACCGCCATCATCGGCATCATCGGCGTGATCATGATTATCGTCGGCGGCCGCTCGATCCTGGCCGGCACGATGACCGTGGGGGAGTTCTTCAACTACATCGTCTTCACCGGACTGCTGGCCGCGCCTGTCGTGCAGATGGCGTCGATCGGCACGCAGATCAGCGAAGCGTTCGCCGGCCTCGACCGCATCCGCGAGCTCCTGCAGATGACGACCGAGGACCAGGAGGATGCGTCGAAGGCGCGCGTCGGCGAGATCGCGGGCGAGCTCGCCTTCGACGACGTCAGCTTCGAGTACAACCCGGGCACCCTGGTGCTCAAGCACGTCAGCTTCCGCGCGCCCGCCGGCACGACGACGGCCCTGGTCGGGTCGAGCGGGTCGGGCAAGAGCACGCTCATCAGCCTGGTGATGGCGTTCAACCGTCCGCTCAGTGGCCGCATCCTCGTCGACGGCATGGACCTGCTGACGATGCGCCTGCGAGACTATCGCGAGCAGCTTGGCGTGGTGCTGCAGGACAACTTCCTGTTCGACGGCAGCGTTGCCGAAAACATCAGGTACGGCAAGCCGGACGCCACGCTCGAAGAGATCAGGCGCGTCAGCCGGGTGGCCCACGCCGACGAGTTCATCGAGACGTTCGAGAACGGCTACGACACCATCGTCGGCGAGCGCGGCGTGAAGCTGTCAGGCGGACAGCGCCAGCGCGTGTCGATCGCCCGCGCGATTCTGGCCAACCCGCGCATTCTGGTCCTCGACGAAGCGACCTCCAGCCTCGACAGCGAGAGCGAAGCGCTGATCCAGGACGGTCTCAATGCCCTGCGCAAGGGAAGGACGACGTTCGTGATCGCCCACCGGCTGTCGACGATCCGCAGCGCGGATCAGATCCTGGTCCTCGAGCACGGCGAAATCGTGGAGCGCGGCACCCACGCGCAGCTCCTCGCGCTCGGCGGTCGCTACCGCACGCTCTACGACAAGCAGTACAAGTTCGAGGCGGACAAGTTCATCAATCCCGGCGAAGACTTCACGCCCGCCGCGGCCGAGGCCAAGATCCCGGCGACCTTGCGTTCGAACGACGCCCTCTGAACCGGCTCAGCCTCGGGCTGAAATAGAATGGTTCGTTCCAATGCAATTCATCTACACCATGAAGGGGCTCGGCAAGGTTCATCCTCCCGACCACGTCGTCCTCAAAGACATCTGGCTGTCGTTCCTGCCGGGCGCCAAGATTGGCGTCCTCGGGCTGAACGGCGCCGGCAAGAGCACCATCCTCAAGATCATGTCCGGCGAGGATCAGCAGTTCATCGGCGAAGCCTGGCCCGCGGAAGGGATCAGCGTGGGGATCCTCCATCAGGAGCCGCGGCTGGATCCGAACAAGACCGTTCTCGGCAACGTCGAGGAAGGGGTCGCCGAAATCAAGGCGCTGTTGACGCGCTACGACGAGATCAACGCGAAGTTCGGCGAAGCGATGTCGCCCGAGGCCATGGACAAGATCCTGGAAGAACAGTCCAGGGTGCAGGACAAGATCGAGGCGGCGAACGCCTGGGACCTGGATTCGAGGCTCGAGCTCGCCATGGACGCGCTGCGGCTGCCGCCGGGGGACGCGGACGTCACGACGCTGTCGGGCGGGGAGCGCCGCCGCGTGGCGCTCTGCCGGTTGCTGCTCAAGTCCCCCGATCTGCTGTTACTCGACGAGCCGACGAACCATCTCGATGCCGAGTCCGTCGCCTGGCTCGAGCGGTTCCTCAAGGATTATCCGGGCACCGTCGTCGGGGTCACGCACGACCGCTACTTCCTCGATAACGTGGCGGGCTGGATCCTGGAGCTCGATCGCGGGTCGGGGATCCCGTGGGAAGGGAATTACTCCTCCTGGCTCGAACAGAAGCAGAAGCGTCTCGCGCAGGAAGAGAAGACCGAGAGCAAGCGCCAGCGCACGCTCGAGCGCGAGCTGGAATGGATCCGGCTGTCGCCGCGGGCGCGGCAGGCCAAGGGCAAGGCGCGGCTGAACGCCTACGAAGATCTCCTGAAAGAGGAAACGGCGAAGAAGATCGAGCAGATCGAGATCTACATTCCCCCGGGTCCCCGGCTTGGCGACATCGTCGTGGAGGCACGCGGGCTGAAGAAGGGCTACGGCGACACGCTGCTGATGGACGACGTGAATTTCACGCTGCCGCGCGGCGGCATCGTCGGCGTGATCGGTCCGAACGGAGCCGGCAAGACGACGTTATTCCGGATGATCACCGGCAAGGAGCAGCCGGACGGCGGTGCCCTGCGACTCGGCGACACGGTGCAGGTTGGCTATGTCGATCAGGCGCGCGAGCTCGATCCCGAGAAGTCGGTGTTCGAGGAGATCACCGGCGGCGGCGACGAGGTGGAACTCGGTAAGCGGTCGGTCGCCTCACGCGCCTACGTGTCGTGGTTCAACTTCAAGGGACGCGATCAGCAGCGCAAGGTGGGGCAGCTGTCGGGAGGCGAACGCAATCGCGTGCACCTCGCGAAGTTGCTCAAGGGAGGCGCGAACCTGCTGCTGCTCGACGAGCCGACCAACGACCTCGACGTCGACACGCTGCGCGCGCTCGAGGACGCGCTGTTGTCGTTCGCGGGGTGTGCGGTCGTCATCAGCCACGATCGCTGGTTCCTCGATCGCATCGCGACGCACATCCTGGCGTTCGAAGGTGACAGCAAGGTCGTGTGGTTCGAAGGCAACTACCAGGATTACGAGGCGGACCGCCACCGCCGGCTCGGATCCGCCGCGGACCAGCCGCACCGGATCAAGTACCGGAAGCTGACGCGGTAACTGACGAGGCTTTAGGCTTCAGGCTTTTTCGGCTTCGGGAGGGCGAGCGAATTCCGCCTAAAAGGCGGAAACTACAGAGCCCCTGAGTTGGAGGTCCTGTAGTTTCCGCCTTCAGGCGGAAGGTCCGAGAGTGCCACTGTTTCAGCACTCTGGCAGGACGACGCCTGACGCACAGAGCGCAGACCATCCAACGCCGGAAGCCCACAGCCCACAGCCACCCTTCTGGCGCTGTGCTTGCAATTCAGCTGCTCCAAGAGGAGCGCCTGCGCTGCAACCGTATGTCAGGCAGCGAGTTACGGGCGACGAATCCGGCCGACCGGTCCTGGACTCCTCGAATGCGCCGTTTTTCGACTGTCGAAAAATGGCAGGACTGCCGAAAAATGTCGTGTGTGGGCCATGCTGATTGAGAAATCGGTCCCTGCCAAGGGGGAATCCGGCTTCACGTTGATCGACCTGCTGTTCACGGCGTCGTTGATCTGCACGCTGTGCACGATGGCGCTGCCTTCGCTGATGCGCGCGCGCGGCGCCGCGCAGTCGGCATCGGCAATGGGTACTGTCCGCGTGGTCAACAGCTCGCAGCTCAGTTTTGCGGTCACCTGCGGGTCGGGATTCTATGCGCCGGATTTTCCGACGCTCGGCATCGCCCCCCCGAACAGCCCCACGGCGTTCCTGCCGCCGGAGTTGTCGAGCGGGCCGTCGTTCCTGAAGCAGGGATACACCTTCAGCATGGCCGGTACCGTTCTGACCGGCGCGCCGCCGACGTGCAACGGCAAACCCGCGGGTTCGAGTGCGCCCGGCTACGCGCTCATCGCGGACCCGCTCGACCCGATCGGCAATCCGCACTTCTACGGATCGAACGCCGACGGCACGATCTATCAGCACGGCTCCACGCTCCTGCCCGACATGCCGGAGTCGGGTCCGCCGAGCGCGGGCACGCCCGTCAGGTAACCGTCGCGCGATTCGCGATTCCATTCTCCTGCGATATCGTATGGACCTCTCGGGGAAGGGGAGATGATCCATGCTTGTGCGACGATTTCGCGCGCTGACGCTCGTCGGGGCGCTGTTCACCATTGCGGCCGGTGCGCCGGCGGCGCAGAGCCGGCCGTCACCGGCGGCCTCGATCACCACGCCGAAGCAGCACTTCGGCTTCAATATCGGCGACGACTATCAGCTCGCCACCTACACGCAGTTCACCGACTACTGGCGGAAGATCGACAGGCAATCCAACCGGATGCAGGTCATCGAGATCGGCAGGACGGAGGAGGGACGGCCGCATCTCGCCGCCATCATCACGGCGCCGGAAAATTTCGCGAAACTGGATCGCTACAAGCAGATCGCGCAACAGCTGCATCGCGCGCGAGGCGTGACCGATGCGCAGGCGCGCGCGCTCTCGAAGGAGGGCAAGGCTGTGGTCTGGATCGACGGCGGGCTGCACGCCACGGAAGTCGTCGGCGCGCACCAGTTGCTCGAGACCGTCTACCAACTGGTGAGCCGGACGGACGAGGAGACCACCCGGATTCTTCGCGACGTAATCGTCATCGCGGTGCACGCGAATCCGGACGGCATGCAGATGGTGTCGAAGTGCTACATGCAGAATGCCGAGCCGGCGCAGCGGCGCACCTGCAGCCCGCGCCTCTACGAGAAGTACGCGGGGCACGACAACAACCGCGACTTCTACATGTCGAACACCAGGGAATCCCAGAACATGAACAAGCTGATGTACTGGGAGTGGCTGCCGCAGGTCATGTACAACCATCACCAGACTGGCCCGGTCGGGACGGTGATTTTCTCGCCGCCGTTTCGCGATCCCTTCAACTACAACTTCGATCCGATGATCGTGACCGGCCTCGACATGGTCGGCGCGCACATGCACCACCGCTTCCTGCAGGAAGGGAAGCCCGGCTTCACCATGCGGTCGGGCTCTTCGTATTCGACGTGGTGGAATGGCGGCCTCCGCACCACCGCGTATTTCCAGAACATCATCGGCCTGCTCACGGAAATCATCGGCAACCCGACGCCGATGCAGATCCCGGCGACGGTCACCCAGATTCTGCCGCGCGCCGATCTGCCGGCGCCGATTGAGCCGCAGGAATGGCACTTCCGCCAGTCGATCGACTACTCGGTCACGGCAAACTACGCGGTGCTCGATCTCGCGTCGCGCTTCAAGGACGACTTCCTCTACAACATCTACAAGATGGGTTCGAACCAGATCGAGCGCGGCTCGCGCGACCACTGGACGATTTCGAACGAGGACATGGCGAGGTTGCAGACGGCGATGGCGCCGCCGGCGCCGGCCGCGGCGGCGGGGGGCGGACTGGGCGGGCGCGGCGGCGGTCGCGGCGCGGC
>JANPCT010000768.1:0-4448 GCA_031431095.1 Acidobacteriota bacterium
CCAACGCTCTGCAAAAGGCAGGAAGGTTCGAGGCCGCCGCCACGGAATACCTCCGGTTCCTCGAGGCGCACCCCGCGAACGTCGAATCACGGTCGAATCTCGGCGTGGTGCTCATGCAACTGGGCCGCTACGAGGAGGCCATCGCCGCCTATCGCGGGGCGCTTTCCTTCGCCCCGTCGAACACCCCGGTTCGACTGAACCTCGGCCTGGCGTTCTACAAGTCCGACCAGCTCGGCGACGCAGTCGACGCGTTCACCCGCGTGCTGGCCGTCCAGCCGGATAACCTCCAGGCACGATATCTCGCGGCTGACTGTCAGCTTCGACTCGATCGTCCGGCTGACGCCATCGCCTTGCTCGCTCCCCTCGAGTCGTCTCGTTCGGACGACCCGGCGCTGTCCTACCTGCTGGGCATGGCGTATCTGGCCAACAAGGACATCAAGGGCGAGGCGCTGATCGATCGAATTCTGCGCCACGGTGATTCAGCGCAGGCGCACGTGATGATGGGGGTGGCGAAGAGAGGGGCCGGAGATCTGAACGGCGCGGCAGACGATTTGAAACGGGCGCTCGAGCTCGATCCTGCGCTGCCCGGAGTCCGCGGCATGTATGGTCAGGCGCTGCTGGAAGCGGGGAATCCGGACCTGGCCCGCAGTGAGTTCGAAACGGAGCTCTCGCGTAATCCTTTCGACTTCGACGCCAACCTGCAGATGGGCGTTCTGCTCAAGTCGGAACAGGACTACGACGGGGCGATGCGTCACCTGACCCGTGCGCTGGGCGTTCGTCCTGGGGAGCTGCGCACGCGCAGTCAGATCGCCAATGTGGCGCTCGCGCGGAAGGACAACGCGACGGCGCTCGACATGTACGAGGCCATCGTCAGGGAGTCTCCGTCGTTCATCGAGGCCCATGTGTCGCTCGCAACGGTCTATTACCGCCTGCAGCGCAAGGCGGACGGCGATCGCGAGCGGGAGATTGTCGAGCGGTTGAACCGGGAAAAGGAAGCACGCGAGCGCGCGAAGGCTACGGTCAAGCGTCCTCCGCAGTGACCTTGCGTCATGCCATGATCCAGGAACCTGTCGAGCGTCGGGTCGCGGCCTGCCGAGCGGCTGTCGCCGTGGTTGCGCTGGGGCTCGGCTCGCTGTCGGCGCCACGAGCTCAGGAACCCGCGCGGCAGAATCCGTCCTTCCGGGCAGGCGCCACAGCCGTCATTCTGGACGTCGTGATTCGCGACAGGCGCGGCCGCACGGTCAGGGACGTCCAGCGCGGAGAAGTGACGGTGCTCGAGGATGGCTCCCCCCGGGAAGTCAAGTCGTTCCGGCTCATCGAGCGCACGCCGACTGCTCCGAGCGCCGCGCCGACGGTGCCGCCGGCGGGCAGCGACACTGTGCCGGACGCGCTGCGGTATCCCGCGCTGGTCACTCTGGTGTTCGATCACCTGTCACAGAACTCGCGGGTCCTCGCGAGGCGGGCCGCCCTGCAGTTTGTCGCGCGCGAGATGCCTCCGAACCAGTGGGTCGCCGTGTACGGGCTCGAACAGCGCCTCCGGCTCGCGCAAGCGTTCACCCGCGACGGCGCAGCCCTGAAGCGTGCTGTCGAACGCGCCACCAGCGCGGGTCCTGAAGTGCACGATCGGCTCCCGGCGGGACCGGGCGATCGCGACCAGTCCGATCGGGCGGCAGACGCCGCGGTGGCGGCGCTCACCGCCGGACAACCGGGCGCCGCCGCGTCGAACGTCGGCGCGGCCACCTCCGAGGCACAGGTGGCGGAGGTGACGGCGCGCATGGCGCGGATGGTCGAGACCGCGGACATTCAACAGCGCGGCCAGTCGACCTTGTTTCCGTTGATGGCCCTGATGAAGGCGCAAGGGAGTCTCGCGGGCCGCAAGGCACTGCTGTTCTTTTCAGAGGGGTTGCCCATCCCTCCGAGTCTCGAGGACGCCTATCGAACGGCGATCAGCGAAGCCAATCGCGCCAACGTCAGCATCTACGCAGTCGATGCACGTGGGCTCGCTACGGACCGTGCCCTCGAGCAATCCCGCCAGATGCTCGACCGCTCCGGCCGCAACAGCCAGTCGCAACAGGCGTTCGGCGCGAGCTCGCGGCCGGTCACGATGGACGACGTGATGAATTCGGAAGTCGCGGAGGGGGCGCTGCGTGCGGACACGCAGAACGCGCTGCGCGCGATGGCCGAGGAAACCAGCGGAGCGCTGATCGCAAACACGAACGAGCTCGGGCCGCCTCTTGCGGATCGCGTGATCGCCGATCTCGCCAGCTATTACGAAATCGGTTACACGCCGCCGCCCGCGCCGCCGGATGGACACTATCGATCGATCACGGTGAAGCTCGCGCGCCCGGGACTCACGGTGCATTCGCGCAGCGGGTATTTCGCGCTGCCGGAGACGGACGCCGCCCCTCTGCTGCCGTACGAGCTGCCGATGCTGTCCGCGCTCGACACCGCCCCGCCTCCTCATCCGTACGACTATTCGGTGGCCGCATTCCGATTCGGCGAGTCGCCGAACGGCGCGCAGCACACGCTCGTGATCGAAGTGCCCATGGAACCCCTGACGTTCCAGGAGAATCGCCGAACCCACACGTATGCGCTGCGGTTCACGACCATGGCCCTCATCAAGGATCAGTCAGGCCGCGTGGTGCAGCGCTTCAGCGAGTCCTATCCGCTCGAAGGCCCGATGGACCGCGTGCCTGCGCTCAAGCGCGGGCGGATCCGCTTCAAGCGTCAGTTCTGGCTTCCGCCCGGCCGCTACACTCTATGGACGATCGCCCGCGATCAAGCGTCGGAGCAGTCGAGCGTGAAGTCGTTACCCCTCGACGTCCCGGAGTCACCTGCCGGCATTCGCATCAGCGATCTGGCCGTGATTCGACGCGTGGAGCAGGCAGGCGAGGGCGCTGACCTGATGGAGGATCCATTCCGGACAGGCGCCATGCGCCTCGTCCCCAGCCTCGGCCTGCCAATCTCGAAGGCTGCGAACGCGACGATTTCCGCCTACGTCACGATCTATCCCGTCGCCGGCGCGGGCGCGCCGGCCCTGACCTTCGACTTCATACGCGACGGGGCAGTGATCGGACGTTCGACGGCGCAGCTTCCGGAACCGGACGAGGCCGGCCGCGTCAAGTACGTGGCCTCGTTTCCGACGGAGATGTTCGAACCGGGCGAGTACGGCTTGAGAGCCGTTGCGAGCCAGGGCCCCGCGAGCGCCAGCTCGCAGACCCGTTTCGTGCTGATGCCATGACCGCGCGCCTTGCACTCATCACGCTCGTCACACTGTTCGTGCTGCTCCCCGGCCGACCGGATGCGCGTCAGGATCAGTCGCCGGCGCAGCGGTTCCGATCGGAGTCCAAGCTCGTCATCGTCGATGCCGTTGTCGTAGACCAGCATGGCGATCCGGTCCGCGGTCTCTCGGCGGCGGACTTCTCGGTTGCCGAAGAGGGACGCCCACAGACCGTGCAGTTCTTCCAGGCGGTTGCGGCGAAGCCGGAGATGCCACGAACCGCCGATCGCGGCTATCGATACTCGACGAACGTCGGCGCGGAAGCGCGGTCGGAACGGTCGTTCGTGATCTTTTTCGACGACGTGCATCTGACTCAGGAGCAGGGCGAGCGCGCCAAGGCAGCTGTCGCGCGGTTCCTCGAACAGGAGACGGAGGCCGGCGACCTGGTGTCGATTGTGGCCCCCGCGCGTGGCCTGCGCTGGCACGCACGTCTCCCTGACGGCCGTGCGGCGCTGATCAAAATCGTCGCGTCACTGCGCGGCAGCAGGCCGCCCGACGTTCCGCAGGAGCGGATCAGCGATTACGAGGCCTATCGCATCCACGTGCTGCAGGACCAGCAGATGGCGGAGCGGGTGGGGCGCCGTTTCAGCAATTACCACGTGTTCGGACGGGACCAGGGCAACCCGCAACAAGACCAGGGACCGAGGCCCGAAACAAAAGGCGGGACCGCCGGGTTGATCGAACCGCTCGTGCAGGTTCGCGCCGCCGAGGCCTACACGCGCGCCGCGGCGCAGAATCGCGCGACACTCGGCGCGCTCGCGTCGAGCATCGAATCGATGGCGCCGATCCGCGGCCGCAAGTCGGTCATCCTCGTATCGCCGGGGTTCATTCAGGATCAGGAGCTCTCGCAATTCCGACAGGTGGAGGACGCGGCGCGCCGGGCGAACATCGCGATGTATCTGATCGATGCCCGCGGCCTCGAGGTGCAGTCGACATTCGGATCGGCGCAGTTCGGATCGCCGCTCGACACCCGCGACGTCGGCGCCGCCAACGCGGACGCCGCTCTTGAAGCGGAGGGGGCGGTGTCCCTCGCCGAATCCAGCGGCGGCTTCGCGGTTCAGAACAGCAACGACCTGGCCATGGCGCTTCGTCGCATCGGACGGGAATCGCGGATGTATTACCTGCTCGGGTACCTGCCGTCCGACGTCCGCGCCGACGGCAAGTTCCG
>JANPCT010000769.1:0-6285 GCA_031431095.1 Acidobacteriota bacterium
CGAGAAATACCTCGCGTCGCTGACCGCACAGTCCGCGGCGAAGCAGGACGTGCGCGAGATCATCTGGACGCGCAAGTCACTGGGTCAGCTCTGGGCGTATCAGGGGGAGCTGACGCGCGCGATCGAGCAGTTCAGCGCCGCGTACCGCAGCGCCGTCCGCTACGCGCCGTCGCTGGCCGATCTCGTTCCGGCCCGGGCGTATCTTGCCGCGCTGCTCGGCGTGACGGAGCTTCGCCGCGGCGAACTGGAGAACTGCTTCCAGGGCCACGCCGCCGCGAGCTGTATCGTCCCGATCCGCGACGCTGGACACCATCAGGCGTTGTCGGGATCGCAGAACGCGATCGCGCATCTAACCGCCTATCTCGCCGAACATCCAGACGACCTCGATATGCGGTGGCTTCTCAACGTCGCGAACATGACGCTCGGACGCTACCCGGCAGCCGTGCCGCCGCAGCATCGAATCGACCCGGCGGTCTTTACGTCAGCCGAAGATCCGGGACGCTTCCTCGATGTGGCGGCGCAGAAGGGGTTCCGCGGGACCGGCCTGGCGGGCGGCGTCGTCATCGAAGACCTGGACAACGACGGCCTCCCCGACGTCGTCGTCTCGACCCTCGATGCATGCGAGCCCCTTCGCTACTACCACCACGAGCGGGACGGCACCTTTCGCGACCTCACCGGCGCCGCGCAGTTGTCCGATCAGCTCGGCGGGATCAACATCACCGCCACCGACTACGACAACGACGGCCGCATCGACCTCTTCGTCATGCGCGGCGGCTGGGAATTTCCCATGCGGAATTCTCTTCTGCACAACAACCGCGACGGGACCTTCACCGACGTCACGCGCGCGAGCGGACTCTCGAGTGGCCTGTATCGGACGCATTCCGCGGCCTGGGCCGATTTTGACAACGACGGCTGGGTCGACCTGTTCGTCGGCCACGAGGAGGCGCCAAGCAGTCTGTTCCGCAACATGGGAAACGGCACGTTCGTCGACGTCGCGAAAGCCGCGGGGGTGGCGCGCACCGCCTTCACGAAGGGCGCGGGATGGGGCGACTACGACAACGACGGGTATCCCGACCTGTACGTCTCGAATTATGTCGGCGAGAACTTCCTTTACCACAACGAGCGGAATGGCGCCTTTACGGAACGCGCCCGGGCGCTCGGGGTCGATAAGCCAGTCATGAGCTTCGCGACGTGGTTCTTCGACTACGACAACGACGGATGGCTCGATCTGTTCGTGGCCGACTTCGTGCCGTCGGTCAACGAGGCCGTGCGCGGATTGCTCCACCTGCCACGTCAGGCCGAGACGATGAAGCTGTATCGCAATACGGGCAAGGGAGGCTTCGAGGACGTGACCGCCGCGGTGAAGCTCGATCGCGTCGTCCCGTCGATGGGGGCCAACTTCGGCGACATCGACAACGACGGCTATCTGGACTTCTATCTGGGGACCGGCGCGCCGTCGTACGCGGCGCTGATGCCGAACGTGCTCTTCCGCAATCACGGCGGCCAGTACTTCGTTGACGTCACGTCTGCGACCGGCACCGGGCACCTCCAGAAGGGGCACGGGGTGGCGTTCGCCGACCTCGACGGCGACGGCCAAGTCGACATCTTCGAGAACATCGGCGGCTTCGTGCCGGGTGACGCCTACTATCGCGTGCTCTTCAGGAATCCCGGACACGACGCAAACTGGATCCGCGTGAAACTCGTCGGCGTCAAGACGAACCGCGCCGCGGTCGGTGCAAAAATTAAGATTACCGTCGACGACGGGAGCATCCGCTATCGGGAGGTGTCGACCGGCGGCTCGTTCGGCGCATCACCGTTCGCGCAGCATATCGGGCTGGGAAAAGGACGCACGGTGAAGTCGCTGGAGGTCTGGTGGCCGGCGAGCAATATCCGCCAGACCGTGCGTGACGTTCCGGCGAACCGGGAGACGGTGATCAAGGAGCCCAGCGGCGCGTAAGCGCGAGAACGTTGGTCCACCAGCTTCGGGGGTGAGGCTATGCGATTTGCGGCCTTTTCGGTGTCACTCGCAATCGGCTTGACCTGTCTGGTCGGCGCGCAGCAATCGCCCGTCAAAACGACTACGACCGGAGTGGTACTCGACGTCACCGTCGTCGATGGCAAGGGGAATGCGGTGCTGGACCTCACGCCCGACGAGTTCGAGTTGTCGGAGGACGGAGCTCGCCAGCGGATTGTTTCCGCAACTCTGGTGAAGGGGGGCGTCGGCCGGTCGCTCACCGCGAGTCGAGCAGTGGGCGCTCAACCCGGCGACCAGCCAGCGGCGCCGGAGTCGACTCCCCCAGCAGGCTCGCCCCAGGCCGCGATCACGCCGAGTGTGACCGCGATCCTGTTCGACCGTCTGTCGCCAGAGTCGCGTGCTCTCGCGCGCCGCGCCGCGCTCGCCTACGTGTCCACCCTCACGCCTCCTCACGATTACGCGGGGGTGTTCCTCGCCGATTTGTCGCTCCGGACATTTCAGTCGTTTACGAACCAGCAGGAGACTCTCGCACGAGCCGTGGATCTCGTGTCGGCGACTGCGCCTGCGAATACGAGTCCTTCGGCGGAGGCTGAAAGCAAGCGCGTCTCTGGCCTGGACCCGAATCTCTCTCCAACCGCGGGTGCTGAATCCGCCGGCGGAGGATTCGGTAGCATCGCCGAGCGCGAGCATCGGCTGAATGAGCTGAAGGCCCAGAATCCGAGTGAGTGGATGATGCAACAGATGGAAATGAGAATGCGCGAGGGCTACCAGCGGTTTCTCGCTGAGCTCGACGGGCGGGCTTCGCTGGCCGGGCTCACCGCGGTCGTGAGCTCGTTCGGTGCCCTGCCAGGACGCAAGAGCATCCTCTATTTCACCGAGAATCTTCCAATCACCGATCGGCTGAAGCCGAAGTTCGACGCGCTCATCGGCGAGGCGAACCGCGCGAACATCACGGTGTACCCCGTGGACGCGGCCGGCCTGCGCGTGCACAGCAAGGAAGCGGAATTATCACGTAACGTCGCGGTGGCGGGCGCGAAAGGTATCGGAGACGAGCAGCGCGAGCAAGGTGCCTGGACGAAGGAGCTCGAGAAGCAGGAGGAGATGTTGACGTCGCGACCCACCGCCGTGCTCGGACGGCTCGCCAAGGAGACCGGCGGGTTCCTCCTCGAGAACACGAACGACCTCGGCGCCGGCGTTGCGCGCATGCAGCAGGAGCGGACGACATACTACCGGCTCACGTATCAGCCGACGAACACCAAGCTCGATGGAACGTTCCGCAAAGTCAGCGTGAGAGTGAAGCGGCCGAAGGTGGCCGTTCGCGCGAGGGCGGGTTATCTGGCGCCCGCTCCGGTCCGGTAGGTGCGCGCGCACGACGTGATGCGGATTGGGTGCTAGCATCGGAGCATGTCTCGATGCACGTGGCGCGCTGAGACCGTGGCGACGCTCACCTCGTCGCTCGTCATCAGCGTTTCCGCCGCCTTGTTTTTGCTGCTCGCTGATAGCGTTGCGCCAGCGCTGCACGCTGTTTCCCGCCAGGCTCAATCGCCTGCCGTGAGGCAGGACGACGAGAAAGTGGCGAAAGAGATCTGCACTCCCTGCCACAAATTTGCGCCGCCCGACATTCTTCCGAAGAACAGGTGGCGATCGGAAGTCGCCAAGATGATGTTCATCATGCGCGCCCAGCCGCAGCCGCCGGATTTGAACGGCGTGACACTCCCCGACGAGTTCGCCGCCGTGGACAGATACATGGAGGCGCATGCGCCCGAACATCTTGCGGCGCCCGAGCGATGGCCGGATCCGTCGGAATCGCCCGTGACGTTCACCCCATACGGCCTGAGCGTTCCCGACATGCCGAGGGATCCGGGCGTGTCCAATGTGACGCTGGTGGACTTCGACGGAGACGGTACGCTGGACGTCCTGGGGACGGAGATGAAACAGGGGACGGTGTTCTGGGGTCACCTGCAGCCGGGAAGCCCTCTCGAGGTGATCGCCAGCGTCCCGAATCCGGACCACGTCACACTGACGGACGTCGACAAGGACGGCGTCAACGATCTTCTCGTTGCCGACCTGGGCCGATTCCTGCCAGGCGATCATCACGACGGAGCGATCGTCTGGATGCGCGGACTGGGTCACGGGAAGTTCGCTGATTTCTCGCTCGAGGGCTGGCCGCGTGTTGCCGACGTGGAGGCGGCGGACTTCAACGGCGACGGGAAGAACGATCTCGCGGTGGCGGCCTTCGGGTGGCGAACCACGGGGCATGTCGCGATACTCGAAAACCACACCAGCGACCCGATGCGCCCGTCGTTCGAGAAACACATCATCGATCCGCGGCCTGGCGCCATTCACGTGGTTCCCGTCGATTTGAACAAAGACGGCAAGATGGATCTCGTGGCGCTCCTCTCGCAGCAGTTCGAGACCGTAATGGCGTACATGAACTCCGGCAAGGGGGACTTCTCGTTCATCCCGCAGGTGCTGTACGAGGCGCCGCACCCGAACTGGGGCTCGACCGGCATCCAGGCCGTCGATCTCGATAAAGATGGCGACCTGGACGTCCTCTACACGCACGGCGACAGCTTCGACGACGGGATCGTGAAGCCGTATCACGGGATTCAGTGGCTGGAGGACACGGGCGGGCCGCCGCCGTACAAGGCGCACGACGTTGCGTATATGCCGGGCGTTCACCGAGCCGTGGCCGCGGACGTCGACGGTGACGGCGACCTCGACATCGTGGCCGGCGCGCTGCTCGCCGGAGGATCCGATGTCGACGAGGGGCGGCTTCCCGCGCTGGTCTGGCTCGAGCAGAGGAAGCCCGGCGTGTTCGTCCGGCACACGATTGAAATGGGATATCCGCGGCGAGCGACGCTGGCCGTCGCCGACATCGACGGCGACGGCGACATGGACATCGTCACTGGTTACATGTCGACGGACAAGCCCGCGACATCCTGGGTCCAGGTCTGGATCAATCAGTCGAAGCAGCCGTCACCGTCACGGCGCGATCGTGAAGAACGCGTCGCGAAGTTCCTCCGACCCTCCCGAGTGCAGCCGAAGCCTCAGTTGATACGTCCCTGACGGGAACTTGTCGATCGGGAGCGTCCCGACGTGCTGGATACGGCCCTGCGGAGTGGTTCGTGGCAGCTCGATGGGCAGGGAAGCGACGGTGCGGCCGCTGTGCAGGATCTCGAGGGTCGCCGAAGGATCGTCCCCCGAGCCCCGGTACAACGCGAAATAGAAGGTGAGCTCCGTGTCGCGGCCCGCGCGCAACGGTTCGCCCGCGTTCGGGTAGAGCAGCATGTCTCCGTAATAGAACGGCAGTTCGGTTCGACGGTCTGCTGCAGCGACCCGTTCGACGCGTTGGATGACGACCAGGGTGCTCGCCGTTATGTGAGCAGTCGCGGCGGCGGGCACACTGAGCGTCGACAGCCTGGCGCTCGCCCGTTGCGCGAGCGTGTCCTGGACGATTGTCTCCAGGCCGTAGACGCCCGGCATCAGCTCGGGCTGCCGGTAGAAGAGGATTTCCCCCTCGCGCGCGACGTCGACGTCCTTTGCGGCCCCCGTCAGGAGGTAGTGCTGGCTGAGGGTGTGGACGGTCTGGCCGGCGGCGTTCCTGATCCGGGCCACGACCACCGCCTGCGCGGCGTAGGTCCCGCGGTCCTGGTCGACGTTGAACGTGAGGTCGCGCGTTTTCACATGAACGACGACCGGCACCGCGGCGTTCCCCTTCGGGTCGGGAAACACAAATCCCCGTGCGCCCATGGGGAAGTCGTTCGGCGGTGTCCCGCGGTCGAGTGCGGCCAGGGCCGCACTCTCGTAACTGAGGAAGCCGCCGGCGGGACGGCTGAGCGCCAGGTATCCCTTGCGCGCGAACACCTGCGCGCCGTCGCGCCGAACCTTGACCTGGATGGTCCGGAACCTTCCGTCGAACGCCGCATTCGACGGAGCGTAGCTCAGGACGTAATGGAAGCGGTTGTCTTCGTCGATCCGCCGAAACGCCGAGCTCAGGTCGTTCGTATCGCGGACCAGGAACCCACCGGTATCGTCCGCCAGTCGTGCCAGGCCCGCGTGCGGATCCAGGCGCAGCAGATCCTCGGCCCGTTCGACCATTCGTGACATCGGACCGTTGGTCGGATCGCGGCTGACGCTGGTTTGACGAAGGCGTTCCTGGCCGGCCGCGTCGATCTCGCGCCGGGTCTCGGTCAGCGTGCTCTGGGCACGCAGCCCCGCGGCGTCGATGGCGTAGACGCTGACGCTGGCCCGGTTGGCAGCGCTCACGAGGTTGTCGAGCCGCGCCTGCATGGCCGGTGACGCGGGCA
>JANPCT010000770.1:0-5355 GCA_031431095.1 Acidobacteriota bacterium
GAAAGATCGCAACGCCTGCGCCGGCATCGCCAAGCGGCTGACGGCGAAGGGCTATCCCGCCTTCGTGCAGGATCCCGCGCCCGGATCGCCGAAGATCTACCGCGTGCACGTGGGCGGCTACCCCGATCGCGACAAGGCGGAACAGGCCGCCCGCCGTCTCGCCACTGAAGAGCAGTTCAAAACCTACGTCCGCTCACGTTAGTTTCTGTTGGATTTCGCGCTTGCCCTTCTGTCCGGCGCGCTGCTCGCGCTGAGCTTCCCGAAATTCGGCCATTCCGCCTTTGGCTGGATTGCCCTCGCGCCGCTGCTGGTCGCCCTCACCTACCGCCGCCAGACCACCCGGCGCAGCTTCGCGCTCGGCCTGCTCGCCGGCTTCGTCTACTTCGCCGGCACGCTCTACTGGTTTGTCGTCACGCTGACGCTGTTCGGCGAGTTGAGCATGCCCGTCGCGATGTTCGCGTCGGCTATGGGCATTGCCTATTTGGCGCTGTATCCGGCATTGTTCGCCGTGATGCAGGCGCAGCTGGCGCGGGCGATGGGGAAGCGAGCGGTGCTGCTGGCACCGGCTGTGTGGGTCGCGACCGAGATGGCCCGGACCTACGCGCCCCTGGATTTTCCATGGGAGCTGCTCGGCTACAGTCAGGCCACGGTGTTGCCCGTGGCGCAGATCACCAGCGTGGTCGGCGTCTATGGACTGTCGGCGCTCGTCGCATCGGTGAGCAGTGCGGCCGCCTATGCCACGCTCGACAGGTCCGCGCGCCGCTGGCGTGTCTGCGCCGCCGTTGCGGTGACGCTGGCAGCCGTGACCGTGTGGGGCACGCTGCGCATTCGCGGGCAGGCACTCGTCACGCAGGGCACCGGCGTGCGGGTGGCGGTGCTGCAGGGCAATGTCCTCCAGGACCAGAAATGGGATCCGGCCATGCGCGACGCGATCATGGACCGCTACATCGCCATGACGCGCGAGGCGATCGGCCGCCACGCCCAGTTCATCATCTGGCCCGAGTCCGCGACGCCGCTGCCATACGAGCAGGACGTCGCCCGCGGCGACGTCATCCGTCGTCTGGCGCGCGAGGCTCAGGTCACGCTGCTGATCGGCAGCGATCAGGTCGAGCCGGTCCGCCCCGTGCCGCAAGCGAAAGCCGGAGCCGGCCGACTGTACAACGCCGCCTACCTGATACGGCCCGATGGCGGCACCGCGGCCACCTATCGCAAGATCCATCTCGTCCCGTTTGGCGAATACGTGCCGTTCAGCCGTCTGCTGTATTTCATGGGACCGCTGGTGGAAGCGGTCTCGGACTTCGCTCCCGGCACCGACGCGACTCTCCTCCCGGTGAAGGGACACATGGTCAGCACCGCGATCTGCTATGAGATCATCTACGCCGGTCTGATCCGCTCGTTCGTCACCCACGGCAGCGAGCTCCTCACCACGATCACGAACGACGCCTGGTACGGCTGGTCGTCGGCGGCGTTCCAGCACTGGGAGCAAGCTTCGTTGCGGGCCGTCGAGCAGGGGCGCTACCTTGCCCGCGCGGCGAACACCGGCATCAGCGGCTTCGTCGATCCGTATGGCCGCGTCCTCCAGCGTTCCAACATGTTCCAGAGCGCGGTGATGGCGGAAGACGTGCGGTTCCTCACCAGCCGGACGATCTACAGCCGCATCGGCGACGTCGCCGGGTGGGCCAGCGTCGCCGTGACACTCGCCGCCCTCGTGGCGACGCGACGACGGCGCTAGCGCGGGATAGGCGTTAGGCGTTAGGCTTAAGCCGAAAGCCAGATGTCATCCTTCCAACACGATGAGCAGCTCCGCCGGTATCAGGATCTCGCCAGGCGGGCATCCGATCTGCGGAGCTATCTTTGACGCCGCCCGCCCTGCTGAAGAACTCGCGAAAATAGAACAGAAGGCGTCCGATCCCGGTTTCTGGAAGGACCAGGCCGGCGCGCAGCAGCTGCTGCAGCGCCGCCGCCGTCTGGAAGACGACGTGGCGATGAGCGATTCGCTGAAGCGCCGGGTGGACGATCTCGCTGTGCTCGTCGAGTGGGCGCAGGCCGGCGAGTCCGTGGCCGACGATCTCGGCCGCGGTCTGGACGAGCTGAGCACGGAAGTGGCTGCCGGCGAGACCAAGAAGATGCTCGGCGGCGAGCACGATCGCAGCAATGCCATCATCACGATTCACCCCGGGGCCGGCGGCACCGAGTCGCAGGATTGGGCGGAAATGCTCCTGCGCATGTACGTGCGCTGGACCGAGCGCCGCGGCTTCAAGCGTGAGGTGATGGACATGCAGCCCGGCGATGAAGCCGGCGTCAAGAGCGTCACGCTCACGATCTACGGCGACTACGCCTACGGCATGCTGCTGGCCGAGGCCGGCGTCCATCGCCTGGTGCGCATGTCACCGTTCGACCAGGCGGCGCGGCGGCATACCTCGTTCGCCTCGCTCTACGTCTGGCCGGAACTGCCCGACGACGTGGATGTCGAGATCGACGAAAAGGATCTGCGCGTCGATACCTTCCGATCGAGCGGCGCCGGCGGCCAGCACGTCAACGTCACGGATTCCGCGATTCGCATCACGCACATCCCGACCAACATCGTGGTCTCCTGCCAGAACGAGCGCTCGCAGCACAAGAACCGCGCGCATGCGATGAAGGTGCTGAAGTCGCGCCTGTTCGACCTGCGCACCCGGGAGCAGGAAGCGAAGCTGGCGCAACTGGGTGGAGAGAAACGCGACATCGCCTTCGGCAGCCAGATCCGCAGCTACGTCCTGCACCCGTACCAGATGGTCAAGGACCACCGCACGAAGGAACAGGTGAACGACGTCGACCGCGTGCTCGACGGCGACATCGACGTGTTCATCAAGACGTATTTGATGAAGAAGGCCTCCGGCGCGCTCGCGGCGACTGTGGATGACGAGCCCGAATGACTGGCCAATCGGCAATGACTATTGCCGAATCGACCCCGGTTGCGTTCCGGCGATGAAGACTTCGCTGCGGCCGTCCGGCGCGTCGCTGGGCGAGCCGGTCGTCTTGTCCACCGACACGAAGACGATGTTGCCCGGCGCCTCGAACTTCGGCGCGTCCTTGCGGTCGCCGATGTAGGCGCGGAAGATGTTCACCCAGATCGGCAGCGCGGCTTCGGCCCCGGACATGCCGTGGCCGAGCGGTTTCTTCAAGTCGTAGCCCACCCACACGCCGAGCGTGATGTCCGGGTCGAACCCGATGAACCAGGCGTCGCTGAAATCGTCGGTCGTGCCGGTCTTGCCGGCGACCGGCCAGTTGAGCGCCATCGCCTTCACCGCCGTTCCGTGTTCGACCACACCGCGAAGCAGGCTCGTCATCACGTACGCGGTGTCGGCACGGATCGCATCCTGCGGTTCGGGACGCGTTTCCTCGAGCAGGTTCCCCTCGCGATCGGTCACCTTGAGGATCGAGTACGGCGTCATCCGCACTCCCTGATTCGGGAACACCGAGTAGGCGCTGGTCATTTCGAGGAGCGTCTCGTCCCCCGCGCCAAGCGCGATCGGCAGGTAGGGCGGCAGCGGCGCGGTCAGGCCGAAGCGGCGCGCATAGGCGATCACCTGCTTCGGCCCCAACGCATCCATCAGCTTGATCGCGGGCACGTTGCGCGAGTGCTCAAGCGCGCGACGAACCGTCACCGGACCCCAGAAGTCCTTCTCGTAGTTCTGCGGTGAGTAGGGCGGCTGGCCCGGCCCGCCCGGATAGGTCACCGGTGAGTCCTGGAGCAGCGTCGACGGCGTGTAGCCGCGATCGATCGCGGTCGTGTAGACAAACGGCTTGAACGCCGAGCCGACCTGGCGGAGCGCCTGCGTCGCGCGATTGAACTTGCTGCGCTCGAAGCTGAAGCCGCCCACCATTGCCTTGATTTGTCCGGTGCGATTGTCAATCGCGAGAACGGCCCCTTCTACCAGCGGCGGCTGGTCAAGCGCCGCCGTGGCGGTCGCCGCGGCCTGGTCGAGCGACAGGATCTTCGCCTCGACCAGATCTCCCGGGCGCACCAGCTGTGACGGGGCAGTCTTGCGCGTCCACGCAAAACCCTTCTTGTCGATCGTGACGGTGTAACTACCGGCGCGCAGGTGTATCGCCGCGGCGTCGACATCCGTCACGACGGCGGGGACGATGTCGTTCACCGCGATGGGGCGGTCCCATCGTGTGTGCTTGAAGTCGTCGACGGTGTGCTTCTCGTCGAGCACGTTGCGGCGCGCCTTACGGAAGCCGTGCGTGTGATCGACACGGCGGATGCCCTCGTCGAGCGCTCGGTTGGCGGCATCCTGCAGCTTCAGGTCCAGCCCGGTCTGAACAGTGAGGCCATTCTGATAAAGCGCCTTCGCTCCGTAGCGCCCTTCCAGTTCCTTCCGCACTTGCTCCAGAAAGTAAGGAGCGACCGAGTTCACTTCAGTGCCGGCCGGACGGAGAACGATCGGGCGCGCCTTCGCCTCCTCGGCGTCCTTCTGGCTGATGAAGCCTTTGTCGGCCATCTGCTGGAGGACGTAGGTCTGGCGCCGCTTGGCCCGTTCCATGTTCACCGTCGGCGCGTTGCGCCACGTCTGCAGGATGCCGGCGAGCGTCGCGGCTTCGTCGAGCGACACGTCCCTGGCCGACTTGCCGAAATAGGTGCGCGCCGCCGCCTCGACGCCGTAGGCCCCTTCGCCCAGGTACATCTGGTTGGCGTAGAAGGAGAAGATCTCGTTCTTGGTGTAGCGCTTCTCGATCTGGACGGCGACGATGGCTTCCTTGATCTTGCGCTCCGGGCTGGTATCGCCGATCTGGAAGCCGACCGCCTCAGGAAACAGCCCGCGCGCCAGCTGCTGCGTGAGCGTGCTGGCGCCTCTGGGCCGTGCGTATGGGCCTGTCACCGCGCCGCGCGCGGCGCCGACGACCGCGCGAGTGGCGGCGAGAAAGATATGAGGGACGCTGAGGCCGAAGTGCTTCTCGAAGTCCGCGTCTTCCGCCGCGATGATTGCCTGTCTGAGCTTCGGCGAGATGGCCTCGTACGGGACGACCACACGCCGCTGCGTCGAAAATTCACCCACGACCTCACCCCGCGCGCCGAACACGCGGGTGATCGTGCTGGGCGCGTAATCGTCGAGCGCGGAAATCTGCGGCAGATCGCCAGCAAACGCGAAGAGCACGCCGCTGACCGTGCCCAGAAAGGCCGCCAGCACGAACAGCACCACGAGGCCTGCGCTCTTCGCGAGGCGTACGACGTACTTGGCCATGTGCTTCTACAGAACCCTCATCGGGCGGGGAGCGCCGCCTTCACGCTAGGCGCCTCCGCGTCCGCCGCGGCGCGGGACGGCCGCGCCGGCGCGGGGCGCGGCGCGTTCGGCAGACCCGGCGCGCTCC
>JANPCT010000771.1:0-2795 GCA_031431095.1 Acidobacteriota bacterium
CGGCAATCGCTCCCACCACCGGCGCGCTGATTCCGCCCATCCCCCACGCGAAGCCCATCATCAGCGACGAGACCGTCGCCGCGCTGATCGGGGCCAGCGCCTGGCCGAACACGACGTTCACCGGCAGTGTGGACTGCAGGAAAAAACCGCCCAGTGCGAGCGTGACGATGAACCACCACCCTGAGAGCATTGGCGCGGCCAGCAGAAACGGCGTCGAGAGGACGAGCGACCAGACGATGACGCGGCGAGGTCCGAAACGGTCGGCCGCCGGCCCGCCAAAAAATCCGCCGACGCCGCTGGCGAACAAGTAGACCGCGGCGATCGCCCCAGCCTGGGCGACGCTCATCCCGCGACGGGTCAGCATGACCGGGACGAAGGTGGCGAACGCAAGGGAGGTCAGCGTCCGCAGCAGTACGACGGCGTAGAGGATCGAGAGCGGCCGCGCGTATGGACGTAACGCGCGAAAGCCACCGGCGCCGTCATGGTGCAGCGGGATCGGCGGCACGCGTTTGAGGAACAGTGCAATCACCATCAGCCCAGGAATGGCGAGCAACGGCGTGAGGGCGAGGCCGAAGTGCTGCGCCGCGGGCGCAAATATCAGCGGACCCATCGAGAAGCCGAGCGTGCCACCGGTGATGTGCACCGACATCGCCAGTCCGCGATGATCGCCGCCGAGCCGGTGCGCGAGCGCAGCGGCGGGGGGATGGAAGGCGGCGGCGCCGAGTCCGCCGATGACCAGGATCGCCGCGAGCGCAGGCACGTTGGGGGCGAGCCCGATGAAGCTGAGCACGCCTACCGCGACGACGGGTCCTGCCATCACCAGGAACCGCGGATGCCAGCGGTCGGCGACATGGCCGAAGCCCACCTGCGCGACCGACGCCGCCATCTGGTAGACCATCGTCAGTCCGCCGGCCGCGGCGAGCGAGAGGTGCAATTTCGGGATCAGCAGCGGGAGGAGCGGCGTGAAGATGTTGCCGTATCCGTCCACCATGAAATGGGCACCGGCCATCAACAGCACGGTCCGATGAATCCGATTCACGAACGGACCAGCTTCAATGCGACTGGACCCTACGATTGCTCACTTCCGGGCAGCGTACCATAGCGAACACGGTGTCCCGAGGACGGACATGTTGTTGAGAATGTGAAGCGTTTGGCGTTGAGTCAATGAAAAAAGGCCCCCGTCTTGCGACGGAGGCCCCATGGAGGATGGATGAGAGGCTTGTGCGTTGCCTTTCAACACGTTTAGACGGCGGCCGCGCCAAAAAGTTTGCCGGCGATTCAACGAGCCAGTTTCTGGCGCACCAGCTCGTTGACGGCCTTGCCGTCGACGCTCTTGCCCGCCAGCGCATTCATCACGGCTTTCATCACGCGGCCCATGTCCTTGGCCGTTGTCGCGCCGGTTTCCGCAATCGCATCGAGCACCGCCTTCTCCAGTTCCGCGCCACTCGCGGGCGGCGGGGCGTAACGCTCGAGCACCGCGATCTCGGCTGTCTCCTTGTCGACCAGATCCTGGCGGCCCGCGGCGCCGAACTGCTCGATGGAGTCGCGCCGCTGCTTGATCAGTGACGCGAGCACCTGTTGCGCCTCCGCTTCCTCGAGCGCGCGGCCTTTCGACACTTCGCCGTTCATCAGCGCCGCTTTCGCCATGCGGAGGGGTGAAAGCCGCGCCTGATCCCTGGCCTTCATGGCTTCGGTCATATCCTTCGAGATGCGTTCGGTCAGCGTCATCGGCACATCTTACCCGAGAGCATTCCACCAGTTGTGAAAGGCGGTCGAGATGGCGGCCGCCAGCAACACGGCCGTCCCCACGCGGTACGCCCGCCCTGCACTCCATGCCCATGCCGTGCCATAGCCGGCCGCGATCGCCACTGCGGGGATGGAGGCGAGATAGTGGCGCATATCGACCGGCGTGAGCACGCCGAGTGCGAGGAAGCCGAGGCAGGCCAGGATCCAGCCGGCGAGCGTCAGGGTCAGCCGGTCGCCGCGCGTCGTCATCGCCAGCCGGGCCGAGCCCGCGGCAGCCGCCATGAGGATGGGCAGCCCTATGTATATCCCGAACGAGTAGGGCACACCGTGCAGCCGATCCCCCACGCCGCGGCCTCCCGCGTCCGCCGCCGCGGTGGCCGTTTCGTGCCCGAGGCGCGCGAACTCCGCGCGGTAGGTGTCCATGAAGTGCGCGTAATACGCCACGACCGCAATCATGGCTGCGACGATGGTGGCGAGGGCCACCGCGGCGGCCTGCGAGCGCGCCTCGCCTTGACCGCGCCAGAAGAAGAGCGCCGCGACGGCAAGCGTGGCGACGAAAACAATCGCCAGCGTACTGGTGTGCGACAGATACGCGATCACCAGCGACAACGCCAGTAGCGCGGTCCACGTGGGCCGGCCGAGCGTAACCGCGGGTGATGCGATCAGCACGAGCGACGCCACTGCGACCGACTGCGCGAACGCATTCGTGAGATTGCCGGTGGTGAGCACGGCGAAGTCGAGGGGGACGAGATGATACAGCGCGACCGCCATTCCGCCGGCAAGACGGTTGCGCCATGCCCTGGCGACAACCCCGTATAGAAGGCAACCAGCGGCCGCGTCCACCGCGCAGGTGATGATCCGCAGCAGTGCCACGTCACCCATGCCGCGGCGCACGATCCCTGAAAACAGCGACGCGAATACGTAAAGACCAGGCGGATACGGAAACGAATAGCCGCCGGGCGCGATCGATGTGAAATACAGGTTGCCGCCAAGCACGCCCTGGAACCGGTGCGCGTGGAACATGGCGTCGCCGATGGACATGTTGGGAT
>JANPCT010000772.1:0-2896 GCA_031431095.1 Acidobacteriota bacterium
AATAGTCGGCGGCCTGCGGCACCCCGCCGACCGAGGGTGGCATGACCAGCACGTTGCCTCCCGTATTCGACGCGATCGACTTCGGCGTTTTCGTGTCGAAGTACGGCTCGACGATGATGATCTTGACCGACTGCGCCTTCATGGCGTTGATGACGTCCAGCGTGTGCTGGGGCGTCGGCGGAATGCCGGGCTTCGGCTCGACGTAGCCGATGACATTCAGGCCGAAGGCGTCGACGAAATTCGTCCATGAGCGGTGGTAGGTGATGACCTTGAGCCCTTTGTACGGCGCCATCTGCGCCTTCCATCGTCTGGTCGCTTCCGCGAGCCGGCGCGAGAAGTCTTCTTCCCGCTGTTTGTAGTACGCGGCGTTGGCAGGGTCCAGCTGTGACAGTCTGGCTTCGATGGACTTCGCGACGCGTCCGCCGTTCTCCGGATCGAGCCAGTAGTGCGGGTTGCCGCTCGGATGCACGTCACCCATCGCGCGCGTGACCGCGCCGGTCGGCATGTCCAGGATCTTCACGTTCTGCGATGCATCAAGGTAGCCGTCCGCCCCGGGATTGACGCGCGGGTTGCGGCTCTGGGTAATCAACGGCGGCAGCCAGCCGATCTCCAGCTCCCGCCCGATGGCGATGAGCAGTTGCGCCTTGTTGAGCATCAGCACGAAGCTCGGTTTCGCTTCGACGAAATGCGGATCCTGGTAACCCTTCGCAAGCGAGGTCACCTTCACCTTGTCGCCGCCCACCTCCTGGGCAATCGAGGCGAGGTCGGCGGTGGTGGTGACGACGTTCAGGGCGGCCCGCGCCGGCGAGACGCTGACGCCAAGCGCCGCGCCAATAAGCGCGGCCAGTGTGCAGATGTTCCTCATGGCAGACCTCTAAAAGACATGTGCGCCGTGCGCACCGATGGAAAACAGGAACTGGAACAGCAGCTCGTTCGATCGCGGGCCGTCGGCGTAGAGCGTCCGTCGATACTGCGTGCGGATTTGACTGAACTCGCTCGGCCAATAGGTGACAAGAAGCGAGCCGCTCTTGTCACGCAGAGACGCGTCGTTGGCGCGGTCCGAGAAATCGTAGCGGGCGCCGGCGAACCAGCGGCGGGCGAACTGGTAGTCGCCGCTGAGGTACGCGCCAAACGCACTCACTTCTCCAATCGTCTGGTCGCGGCGGCTCCAGAACAGCTCCGTTCGCCCCATGAACCGCTTGTAGATGGCGCGGCGGAGGGGCCGATAGCGAATCGTCGCGTCGATTCCCCACACGCGGGTGGTCGAGTCCGTGCTGACGTCGTTGTGCCCGTACGCGAACGAGGTCCCCACGTCGAGATTGGTGGCTTCCGTGACGTCGCGGTAGCCGCGCAGGCGGCCGACGTAGTTGAGATCGCTGCGCTTGTAACCCGTGAACAGCGTGTTGCTGCCGTTGTAGACCTCACCCGTCGCCTCGAGGAACAGAAAGGGATTCAGGATCAGTTTCGAGACCGATACCCCTGAATCTTTGAGCCCTTCCTCTCCGCCGAGGAGGTTCTTTATCGGCAGCGGCGCGTCCACCCACGGCAGAATATGGCTGTGCATGGTGTTCACCTTGCCGAACTGCGCCTTCATCTTCCCGACCTTCATCAGCAGCCCGCCGGGCAGCGTCGGAAAGGTGAGAAATCCCTCCTCGATCTCCAGCCCCTCAGGCGACGCGGCGAGGAAGAAATCCGCTCGCGCGTAGGGATCGACGATCGCCTGGAAGCTCACTTCCGCTTCGTTCAGTCGCAACGCCGGCATGGCGTCGACGGAGTTCTTCCCTGCCGCGCCAACGAAGTTGCCGATGACGGCAATGTCGGGATTGAAAATCTTCGACAGCGCCGACGTGTTGCCGTAGACAGGGAGCGCGCCGACAGGCCCGCCGGCGCCCGCAGCGCCCGGCGGCACCTCGACGCCGGTTGCGGCGGGAGCATCGGGCGGCGCATCCACAGGGATTGGCACCGCTGGTGCGATGCGCTGTCCCCCGGCGGCTTCGAGCGCGGCCACCTTCTGCTGAAGCGCCTCGAGCTGCTGGCGTAGCAGCTCGATCTGGACGCGCAACGCCTCTTGCGGATCCTGGCTGCCAACGGCAGCGGCAGGGACAGTCGAAACGGCTGGCGCCTGCGCGAATGCCGGCGCCGGCGCGCACAGCGCGCCAGCAACTATGAACACACGACAGAGTCCGCGACGAATCAACCTGAGCGAATGCAACACGACCACCTCCTCGCCCATCCGGCGGGAATGCGGAACGACCTACTGACCCGGGCGCTGGAGCCGGGCGGTAACTAGAGAAGGAAACGTGTCCCGGCGGGCGGGGAGCGGCCGGATGAAGGAAGGAGCGCGCGGGTGTCGGCGATCGATGTGTAGGCTTCAGCGGCGCGGCCGGCGTCGGCCAGGTCGGCCTGCCCCGGCGCAACCTGCAGCCCGGCATCGTCGGCGGACGTGCCGACGTGGCAGACGCCGCAGTGGGTGCTCGATTTGAGATGGCAGGCCAGGTCGTGATGCGCGAACGGCAGTGTGGCGAGCGCCGCGATGTATATCGCGACGACGACTTTGAGAATCACGCCCAGCCGACGCCTGGGAACTGCCACCTTCGGATTATACGCCGTTTATACTCGATGGATGTTCCCGGTGAGCGACGTCATCCCGTCGCGGACGACACCGTTCGTCACCGTCGGCCTCATCGCCCTCAACGTCCTCATCTTCGCCTACCAACTCATCCTGCCACCGCTCGCCCTGCAACAGTTCGTCGCGAACTTCGCCGTTGTTCCGGCTTGGTTCTGGTGGCCGTCCCTGTTCACCAGCCAGTTCCTCCACGGTGGGTGGATGCACATCCTGTGGAACATGGTTTACCTCTGGATTTTCGGCGATAACGTCGAAGACCGGCTGGGGCAT
>JANPCT010000773.1:0-1713 GCA_031431095.1 Acidobacteriota bacterium
GGCGTGTCGTCCGTCGCCGAGCTCGATCGGTCCTATGTCAGCTGCGATCGGTGGTGACGCGCGTGGATGGCCTGCAGACGCAGCCACGTTATGGTGTTGACCTTGCCGAAGAACGGATGATCGATCGCATGCCGAGCCTCCGGATGGCCTGATCGCAGATCGGCCTCCATGCCGGCAACCGCGGCGCTGAGCCGCGCCAGCAGCTCGCCCGCCGGCGCCGGCGACTTCGCGACCGGCTTGAAGATGCCGGGGGCTCTTCCCTTGCGAGTGAATCGTCCCGCCTTGATCGTCCGGGTCACGATCAGCCAGCGGGCGATTGGCCTTAGAAAACGCGGCGCGCCCCTGCCGGCGTCCCCTCGGACGACCTTGCGGTTGTATTCGTAGACGATCGCAAGGTGCTCGACGATTTGGGCGGGGGACCACTGCCCTTCGCCGCGAGGCGTCACCCATTTGACGGGATCGAGGCCGCGCGCGCGAGCCGCAAAGTCCTCGACCGCCGCGCGGTTGTCAGTAATCGCGGTTTCCAGCTCGGTCATGGCTGAGGCATCCTACGATCGAAACATGAAATCGGCGGCGCCGAGCCGGCACAACCCCGCCCAGAGCAGTCGAGCTTCACCGGTTGCCCCGCATCGCCCTCTCCTAGTCCAGCGTGCACCGGCGCACGGCACCGGTGAGCGTGTCGTCGCCGATCGAGAGATACAGCTCGCGTTCGTTGATCGAAACGGCGAACGCCATCCGCCGCTCCAGCCGGGCGGCGAGCGCCGCGACGAGCGGACGATCGAGCGCATACAGTTCGAGCGCCTCGACGCGATGAATCCGCGCGCCCGACAGGCTGCGCAGGAACTGCGCGGGATCGCGGTGCATGTAGACCGCGACCCGCGGCGCCAGCTTCGCCGCTTTATGTAACCGCGCCGCGTCCGGCGACCCCACATCGATCCACGTCTGCAGCCGCCCCGTCAGATCGCGCACCGCAATCGGCGGATCGTCCGCATCGGACAGCCCGCCGCGGGAGAATTCAATCCCCTCGGTATATTCGAGGCAGTACGCCAGCACACGTCCGATCAGGTAGTCGTCCGATTCAGATGGATGCCGCGCCACCCGCAGCGCCAGCGTCTCGTAGACGCCGCGGTCCGAATCGGCGAGATCGATGTCGAGCGTGTAGACCGTGGAGCCGAGGGCCATCAGCCGCGCACCGTCATCACAGCGCGAACTGCCGCAGATGATGATCGACGTGCCGATAGGCCCTGATCATCCACTCGTCCCGCGTCAGCGGGCCGAACACCGGAGGTGTAGCAGACGGGCGATCCGTCGTGGCCCCCTGATCAGTCAGCGCATGCATGGCGGCGCTTTCTCCAGCTTCACCAAACCCGCGAATCGGCAGTCTGCGTTGCGGTCAATCGCCACTACCTGTTCCCGCGCCGGCCGATGGCGAACAGGCTGCGCGCGGTGCGGACGTACATCACGCCCTCGGACAGCGCCGGCGTGGCCATCACCAGCTCGCCCATCGAGTTGGTCGCGACCGGTTTGAAGGCCGGACCTGCCGAGACGACCATGATGTCGCCGTCTTCGTTCGCCAGATAGATCCTGCCGTCGGCTGCGATCGGCAATGCGCTGAACCCATTGCCGACCGCCGCCAGCCGCTCGCGGTAGATTTCGCCTCCCGTGCGCAGGTCGTAGGCATCGAGTACGCCGTTGTTCGCCAGCACGTAGACC
>JANPCT010000774.1:0-9101 GCA_031431095.1 Acidobacteriota bacterium
ATGCCGAGGCCTTGACCCGCCATCTGCTGCGCCACCCGCTGAGCGCTCAGCTGCCACGCAAGTTCAAGATCGGTTTCGAGGGCTGCCCGGAGGATCACACACGGACGGGGGTCAACGACCTCGGGTTCCGCGCCGCGATTGATGCCGGCGGCGCGCGCGGCTTCCGGATCACCGTCGCGGGAGGCACGGCCATCCTCTGCCGATCGGGATCGCTGCTGCACGACTTCCTCCCCGCCGGCGAACTCTTCGACGTGGCCGACGCCGTGCTTCGCGTGTACGCCGCCTTCGGCGATTACGCGCACCGGCAGCGCAACCGTCTGAAGTTCCTCATCAAGACGATGGGCTGGGACAAATGGCTGGAGGAGTACCACCGCGCTCTCGCGGGAGTCCAGTCGGAAGAGCGCGGCCGGTTTCCGTTCGATCTCGACAACCCGCCCGTCGAGGCGCCGCCGGCCCCGCGGACGGCGATCGCGCCAAGCCGCGCCGACTTGGCGGCCCGCTCGCGTTCGGCGGAGCTGCGCGGTCCGGGTATCCGTCCGCGCGTGCCCCTGGTCGACGATCCCTTTGAGCGATGGATTCGGACCAACGTCCGTCGTCAAAAACAGGAGGGCTACGCGATTGCCATCGTGACGGTGCCCCTCGGCGACCTCACCGCGGCGCAATTCCGCATCGTCGCGGAACTGGCGTCGGCGCATGGCGACGGCGCGGTCCGCGTCACGACCGAACAGAACTTCGTCTTCCGGTGGGTCCGCCTGTCGGCGCTGCAGGACCTCTACGGCGCGTTGCAGGCCGCCGGGCTCGGCCTGGCAGGTGTCGGGACGCTGGCCGATGTGGGCAGTTGTCCCGGGGCGGAGTCGTGCAAGCTTGCGGTGACACAGTCACGCGGGCTCGGGCGCCTGCTCGAAGAGCATCTGCGCGCCAGCCCGGGCGTGACGGCCGCGGCCGGCATCGCGGACATCAAAATCAGCGGCTGCCCGAACGGCTGCGGGCTGCACCACGTCGCGGCGATCGGCTTCCAGGGCAGCATCCGCAAGATTGGCGCCCGCGCGGTGCCCCACTACCTGGTCATGGCCGGCGGGGGCGCGGATGAGAGCGGCGCGGCTTTCGGACGCACCATCGCGCGAATCCCGGCGCGGCGCGTGCCCGCTGCCGTCGATCGCCTGGTCGCGTTGTACACGGCCGGCCGGCACCACGACGAAACGCTCGCCGGATTCTTGAGGCGCGCGGACGTCGCGCAACTGAAGACGGCGCTCGCAGACCTCGAACGTCTGAGCCCCGAGGAAGTGGCGCCGGTGGACTTCATCGATCTCGGCGAGGACCAGGAATTCACGCCCGAGGTGCAGGAAGGCGAGTGCAGCGCATGAGTGACCCGCCGCGACGTATGTGACCGTGGCGCACACTGAGGCACGCCCTGATGGGGGCTGCGAGGGGCCATTTCCCGGGGTGCCGGGTGAAGGTTCGGTGCAAGATGATCCTATGAAAATTGCGGTTCTCGGATCCGGCGCGGTAGGCGGTTACTACGGCGCCCGGCTTGCGCGCGCGGGTCAGGACGTCACCTTCGTTGCCCGCGGCGCGCACCTCGCCGCGATTCGCGGGCACGGACTGCAGATCAAGAGTCCGGCGCTCGGCGATTTCACCGCGCACGCGGGCGCGGAGGAGGACACCACGCGCGTCGGTCCGGTCGATCTCGTCCTCTATACCGTCAAGACCTACGACAACGCCACGGCGATGCCACTGCTCCCTCCGCTGCTTGGCGCGTCCACCTGTGTGCTGACGCTGCAGAACGGCGTCGATAGTGCCGGCGACGTGGCGGCAGCGGCCGGCGAGGCGAGGACGCTCGCCGGGTCCACCTACATCGCGACCGCCCTGGAAGCGCCCGGCCTCATTGTCCAGACCGGCACCCACCGTCGCATCGTGTTCGGGGAGGTGTTCGGGACGCTTCCCCTCATGAGTGAGCGGGTGAAGGCCATTCACGAAGCCTTCGCCGCCGCGGATATCGAGTCGTATCCCGTCGAGGACGGACGCGTTCCAATCTGGGAGAAGTTCGTGTTCCTTGCCGCGCTTGCGGGCTTCACCGGGACGGCGCGATTGCCCATCGGGCCGGTGTGGGGCGATCCCTTCACCAAGGCGCAGTTCATGGCCGGATGCCGCGAGATTGAAGCCGTCGCGCGTGCCGAAGGCGTTCCCGTTGCCGCCGACGTCGTCGAGAGGATCGTCCCGTACATCGATGCCATTCCCGGGACGATGCGCTCGTCGCTGCTCATCGATCTGCAGGCGGGAAAGCGGACCGAGGTGGAGGCGCTCCAGGGGACGGTTGTGAGACGGGGGGCCGCGCACGGCGTCCCTACACCGATCATGTCGACGCTCTATTCGGTCCTGAAGCTGCACGCCGACGGCGATCGCGCCCGGGCTTAGGGGCTGCGGCGGTCACCGACGGCGCGGTGGTTGAACTCGCGTTCCCGATCTTCGTGACGAACCGCGGCGGCCGGCGCAACGAATCGGCGCTAGACTGAGACCATGAACAAGCTCGTAATCATCCTGCTGGCCGCGAGTGTGACTGTCGGGGCGCAAGGCAAGGAGGAGGATCGCCTCCGTCAGTGCGCGACGGTGCTCAAGGAGATCGTCGACATTCCCGACGACATCCCGAAGGATCTGCTCGACAAGGCGGAATGCGTCATCGTCTTTCCGAGCGTCAAGAAGATTGCGGTCGGCGTCGGCGGCAGCTACGGCCGCGGGGCGATGACGTGCCGGACCGGCGAGGACTTCACCGGCCCGTGGAGCGCGCCCACGCTGATGGCGCTCGAGGGCGGCAGCATCGGCTTTCAGCTTGGCGGGCAGAGCACCGACTTCGTGCTCCTCGTCATGAACGATCGCGGCGCCACGTCCGTGCTCGGCAGCAAGGTGAAGCTGGGAGCAGACGCCTCGGCGGCGGCCGGACCGAAGGGTCGCACCGCCGGCGCGTCCACCGACGTGGCGATGCGCGCCGAGATGCTCACCTACTCACGGTCGCGCGGGCTCTTCGCGGGCGTTTCGCTCGAGGGATCGACCGTGCGGGCCGACAACGACGCGAACGCGCTCGTCTACGGCAGTCAGATTGACGCGCGCGAACTCGTCAAGGGAACGACGGCGGTTCCGGCCGCGGCGAAGGGCATGATCGACGTCCTGAACCAGCGGTCGCCGAAGAACCTGTCAGACAGGAAGTAGGAAGGAAGTCGCGGCGGCCGGCGGCTAGCCGTGATACGCCAGCTCTTTTCGCACCCGTCTGTACGAGCCATCACCTGACGGCTCGAAGACATGGCAGTGATCCATCTCGCCGCCATAGACGTGCAGGGTGACCGACGGCGTGTCGACGGCGTTCCCCAGCGTGTGGTACTCGAACGGTGGGATCAGGCAGCCGGCGGAGCCGCGGCCCGCGACGACATGGTTGCGCTGCTCGAAACGAAACCTGTCGCCGGTGTTCGACACCAGCTCGTACTGCGCCACGTCCATATTCCCGTCCACCACACATTCGACACACCAGATACCGGCGTGGTCGTGGAGTGACGTCTTCTGCCCCGGTCCCCACGTCATGACGACCATCGTGTACTGGCCGGCCGGATCGCGATGCAGCAGCCTCCTGGCGTAGGTGCCTTCGATCGGCTCGCGGAAATGCGCCGGCACCGCCAGCGCGCCGCACTGCATCGAGTCGATGAGGATCGCCTTGACCATCTCGGGGACGCGCGCCGCCGGTGCGTTGTGGATGACCGCGTCGAGTTGTTCGCGTACGGTGTTGTTCAACTGGTCCATCACGTGGCCCCGACGGCGCGGTAGGCGGCCATGCCGCCGGTCACGCTGACGACCTTGGGCACGCCTTCGCGCGCGAGCAGACTGGCGCCGAGGCTTGAACGGTAGCCCCCCTCGCAAATGGTGGCAAGCGGCACCTCGCCCGCGAGTTCAGCGGCGCGCTCGGGAATCTGCCCCACGGGCACGTTGATCGCTCCTGGTACCGAAGAACCGCTGAAAGACGCCGCATTGATACATGCGATAATCCTGATCCCGCCGAATGATACACCCGGCCCTCATCGCTGCCCTTATTGCCGCCGGCGCTGTCGCGGGCGGCCTGGGCTCGCTGCTGGGCATCGGCGGCGGCGTCTTCCTCGTGCCTCTGCTGGACGCCGGACTCGGACTGCCGTTCCGCGTTGCCGCGGCCACCGGCCTGATGACGGTGATCGCGACGTCGAGCGCGGTGTCGGCGGGAACCGCCGGCCGGAATCTCATCAACCTGCGCCTCGGCATGCTGCTCGAAGTCGCCTCAGCGCTTGGCGGGCTGGCCGCCGGCATCACTGTGGAACGGCTCTCGAAGCACACGCTGTTCCTGCTGTTCGCGATCGTGACCGCCGCCATAGCGATCCTGCTCGTGGTGCGGCTCGACAAGCGCAATATCCTCGAGCCGAGCAGCGATCCGGGCCCGCTCGGCGGCCGCTTCTTCGACGACGACTCCGGGCGCGAGATCGTCTACCGCGTCAAGCGCCTGCCGGTGGCGATGTTCGCCTCGCTCGTCGCCGGCGCGGTGTCGGGAACCCTCGGCATCGGCGGCGGCATCCTGAAAGTGCCGATTCTCAACGCCTGGTGCGGTGTCCCCATGCGCGCCGCGGCGGCGACCAGCGCGCTGATGATCGGGGTCACCGCGGCCGCGTCGGCGCCTCAGTATTTCTCGCGAGGCGAGATCAATCCGCCGGTCTCGGCTGCGGCGGTGCTCGGCGTCGTGCTGGGATCGCGCGCCGGCCTGTACGCCGGCGGCCGCGCGCGGGTCAAGTGGCTGAAGCGGCTGATGGCTGGCATCCTCGCCGCCGTGTCGATCCTCTATTTCCGGCGGTCGCTCGGATGAACGAAGAGGCGTTTGGCCGTCTCGAGCGCCTGCTCGGGCGCCTGCTCTATGTCGGATTGATGTGCGCCGCCATCTGCCTGACGTTCGGGCTGGTGCTGTCGATTGGCGGCGTCCGTCCGGCCGTGTCGAACGCGATTCTGACGACCGGTCTGCTGATCCTGATGCTGACGCCCCTGGCGCGCGTCGTGACGTCCCTGTTCGTCTACGCGCGCATGCGCGACTGGTTTTTCGTCGTGACGACTGTCATCGTGTTCGCGGTGCTGCTGCTCGCCTGGCTGCTGAAGACCGGGTGAGCCGCCGCTACTGATCGCTGTCGGCGAACGCCTCCGGGCTGGACGGGATGTCGCCGCTGTTGACGGCCGCCTCGACTTCCCGCATCCGTTCGCTCGCCGCGTTCCGCATCTTCGCGAGCAACGCCTCGATCCGCTGCGCCTGCCTGACGACGGTCGCCAGATCGCGCTGGAGGCTGGGATCGGGATAGCCGCGCTCGAGCAGGTCGCAATGGCCGATGATGGTCTGGAGCGCGCTGTTGATCTCGGCGGCGGTCGACAACGTCATCTCCGACATCGCTTCCATCGTCCGATACTTGCCGAGCGAATGCTGCAGCTGCTGCGCGATGATGGCGACGGCGAAGATCTCGGCGATGGGCTGGATTGTGCTGACGTGCTCGGGTCGATAGGCGTCCTTCGCGCGGTGCACGAGGTTCAGCGTGCCCACGGCGCGCCCCTTCGAGACGAGCGGTAAGACCAGTGCCGACCCGAAACCTGACGTGTGCAGGATATTCGCGTCGAGAAAGTCTGCCGCCGCATGGGCGACGTCGGGGACGATGAGCGCCTCGCGGGAGCGCACGACACTGCCGATGATCGTGCGGTCCACCTTGAACACCACCTCTGACCGCGGCCGGGCGCGGCGTTCGTCCTCTTGGACTCGCGCGGTGTAGGTCTGGAACTCCTGGCCGTTCTCCGTGAGAAGGGCGAGGCCGACGCGGTCGCACGGCACGAGCAGCGCGATCCTGGACGCCAGCGCCTGGAAGGCGAGCGTTGCGTCGGTGGAGCGCGCGATGATCTCGAGCATCGCGTTATGCGTCTGCAGTCCCTCGATTTCGGTAAGGCTTTCGCGATGACTGTGCTCGTAGCCGCGGAGACGCCTGGCCTGTATCCGCAGGCGCCGCGTCGCGAGGAAGGCGAGGATCAGCACCACGACCCAGGCGGTGCCGACCTGGACGAGCACGGTGGCGCGGCGGGGGATGCCGCCGGCGACCGTCCAGCTGATTGCCTGGACCAGGCCGAACACGGCGATGAGACCCCAGATCACCCAGTCGGGCGCGCGCTGGTCGAATGGCTTCATGGTGTAGACGAGGGAAATTTGTATGCCGCCGCCACCGGACGAAGCGGACGATCGAACCAGTACGGACGCCGCGAGCCGTCAGGGCCGGGCGCTGGCCGTGTCTGCTGCATCCACTCCTTATAAACCTCATGCGCCTTGTCGGTATCGACTTCGATATCGCCGTAGCGGTCGTCCGGACCCGCGGGCTCGAGGTGGACGCGCTGATGCCAGCAGTGCATGCCGCTCACCGGATCGGGCTGCACCGGGAAAGTCAGGTTCTGGTGGACGCCGATCTCGTTCCACCAGATCCTCTGGCTGTCGGGATCGTTGCTGGCGAAGGGACGGGCGCCGTGCTGCTGCCGCATCCTGTAACGCCCTCCGGATCCTCCCGCGGACGCGCCCGCCTCGCGCGTGATCGATACGAGAGCGGTGGCGGTGCGGGCGCCGCCGGTCTCTTCTTTCAACCGCCAGCGGCCGAGGTGATGCGACATTCCGAGCACGCCGGGCCGGATGCCTTCGGTCACCCACGCGCGGGTGACGAAATATCCGATCCTCGTGCGCAGCTTGACCAGGTCTCCGGTCTTGATGCCGTGCCGGTGCGCGTCGGCGGTGGAGATCCACAGCGGGTTGGAGTGGGAGATCTCGTACAGCCATTTCACCGCGGACCGCGTGTGGATCAGTGTCGGCAGCCGGAAGTTGGGGAGCAGATCGTACTCCCCTTCCTCGCGTTTCAGGTCGCGCCAGTGCACGTGGCCCGGAACGTAGCGCGGCACGGCGTGCTCGGGCCAGCCCCAGGCGGCAAGCGTCGGCGAGTAGAACTCGAGCCGGCGCGACGGCGTGTTGAACCCCGCGCAGGCGACGCCGTTCACCGTCACGCCGGCGCACACGCCCGAGCGGAGCACCGTCGTTCCGTCCTGCGTGAAGACGCCGCCGGTGAGCTCCGCATCGCTCAACGGCCGTTCATGTGCGCGGCTGTAGCTCTTGTCCGAAACCTGGAAGACGCCGTACTTGCGCATGTACTGCAGCGGGGTGAGATTCTCGGCGGCGGCCTTTTCGGGCAGTCCCGGCACCGAGTTCTCGAACATCCAGCCGTAGTACTCGTCCATCGTCACCGGCTCACCGGGCCGGTATGGGCTCTCGAAGAACTTGCGAATCCCGAGGGCGCCATCCGGGTCGATCTTCCAGCTGAGCGCAACCCAGAGTTCCGACTCCTCCCAGACCTCGCCGGGGTTCGACTCGTGGGTTGCGTCGAAGTGCTCGCCCTGCTTCTCCCGGGCGACCCTGAGCACCGGCTGCCGGAACCCGAGCCACTGTCCGGCATGAGTCTCCTGGCTCATCGTGTCGTGCCGCTCGGTGCCGAGACCCATCGGGAGGATGTAATCGGCGAACCACGCTGTTTCGCTCCATGTCGGTGAGAGCGAGACGTGCATGCCGATCTTGCCGGGATCCTGGAGGACCTCCATCCACGAGAAGCCGTCCGGGTTGGTCCACAGCGGGTTGTAGACGCGCGTGAAATAGACGTCGAGCTTGCCGCGGCCTTCCTTGAGGAAGTGCGGCAGCAGGTAACTCATCTCGTGGAAGGCGAGCGGAAACTCGCGCGGGAACAGCAGCTCGTTCCAGTATTCCGGCGCCGGCGGCGGATTGGGGTGCTCCGGCACGAACTTGTTGGTGACGTGAAGGTTCACGCCACCGACGCTGCCGATGCTGCCGGTCAGCACGACGAGGAGATAGACGCAGCGCGTAATCTGCCAGCCCCACAGATTGCCCGCTGCGGCGGCACGCCAGCTGTGCGTCGAAAACCGGTTGCCGGCCCGGCCGATCGCGTGCGCCGCCTGAATGATGCGTTCGGCGTCGACGCCGGTTTCCCCGGCCGCGTAGGCGGGCGTGAACTGCGCGTACTCGGCCTTCAGCGCGGTAACGAAACTCTCGAAGGTCGGCGGCAGTTCAGGATGCTGCGCCTCGAGATAGTCGCGCCAGTTCACCCAGTTGCGCACGAACTCCCTGTCGTAGAGATCCTCTTCGAGCAGGATCCTGACCATCGCGAGCAGCAGCGCCCCTTCCGTACCCGAGTACGCAGGGAGCCAGATGTTCGCCTTGGCCGAGGTGTTCGACAGCCGCGGATCGATGGTGATCAGCGTTGCGCCATCCGATTGCGCTTCCATGATGCGCTGAGCGTGCGGATTGAAATAGTGCCCGGTCTCCAGATGCGACGAGAGCAGCAGGATCGTGCGCGCGTTGGCGTAATCCGGCGACGGCCGATCGGCACCCGTCCAGAGAAAATGCGCCAGCCGCGCCGACGACGAACACACATTGGTGTGGCTGTTGTGGCCGTCGAGGCCCCACGCCTGGACGACGCGGTTGGCGTAGCCGTCCTCTCCCGGCCGGCCGACGTGGTACATCAACTCGTCGCGGCGCCCCTCCTGAATCGCCTTGCGGATTCGCGCGCCGATGTCGGTCAGCGCCTCGTCCCAGGTGACTCGCTCCCACTGTCCCTCGCCGCGCGCGCCGGTCCGGCGGAGCGGATAAAGGATGCGGTCGGGATCGTCGAGCTGGTTCGGCGTGACGACGCCCTTGGCGCATGTCCGTCCGCGGCTGCCGGGGTGGAGCGGGTTGCCTTCGATCTTGCGGACGTCCATCGTCTCCTTGTCGACGTAAGCGAGGATGCCGCACGCCGATTCGCAGTTGAAGCAGATGGACGGGATGATCCAGTAATTCCGCCGGTCCTTCTTCGGCCAGCTCGTCGACTCGAAGTCGACGTAGTGGTCCCACTCAGAAGGATGCGGGTGCGATCGAAGGCCGCGTTGCTGTTCGGTCATCAGCTGAGCGGGACCGACTGTCCCGCCTCCACCCAGATGTATTCCCATGCTGCGCCGCCGGCAAGCGCGAGCACCGATGCGGCGACCGTCAC
>JANPCT010000775.1:0-2590 GCA_031431095.1 Acidobacteriota bacterium
CAGCGCGGGCGGCAGCGCAAATTGGGTGGCGCCGACACCGACGAAATATCCGCGGCGCACGCGTCCGGCGTCCTCCAGGGCCTTGAGCACGTCATAGACCGCGCCGAAGCCGCCGGAGATTCCCTCGGCTGCCGCAACCTCGCGAGTGACCACGCCGTACCGGGTCAGGAGCTGCTGCGCCATCGCCGCCGACCACTGCGTGTCGGTTGGAGGAACCGGGACGCGCGCGGACAACAGCGACCAGCGGCCCTCACCCGACGGCGGCGCCACGCGGCGGCTGCGGAAGGGGCGGCTCGCGCCCTGCCGTTGCCGTGCACGCGAACGCCTCGGAGCGGCGCGGGTCAAGGTGCGAAGGGCGTGGAAGGTGTCGTTGGTCACGAGGCCCTTCCAGACGAGGTCCCATACCGCCTCCACCGTTTCGGCCGGATATCCAGACCCTGCGGCATCGTGCAGGGACGCGAAGAACGAGGCGCCGTGCGCCCGCAAGTGATCGACGATCGCCTGCTCACGTTGGCCGAGATCGCCCGGTGCGGCCGGGCGCCATAACCGCGGGAGATGGTCGGTCAGGTACAGGGCCACGCGGCCGTCGCGATCGCCGAGCGGCTCCACGCCGCGCCACACCACTTCTCCCGAGCCGGCGAGTGCATCGAGATCGCCGGGCGAATAGCCGTCGATGCGCGACGGCAGGATCTCGGTCTCCAGGATCGAGGCGGGGAGTGGCGCCGCCTGCAGGTTTTCGATCGTGTCGAGCAGCGCGTCCAGTCCGGTGCGCCGTCGCACCAGGCCCTGCCATGATGTCACCAGCCGCGCCAGCACCGGCGGTTCGACCGGCTCCACCTCCTTGCGCAGCCGGGCCAGGGAGCGGCGCCGAATCGTTTGCAGCACTTCCGGATCCGACCACTCCCGCCCGCTGCCGCCGGGGCGGAACTCTCCCTCGAGCAGACGCGCGCCCGCCGCCAACGTTTTCAGCAGCGCCTCCCCGGTCGAAGAACCGAGCGCGTAGCGCGCGGCGAACTCCGCGGTCGTGAAGGGCCCGTGCGTGCGCGCGAACCGCCGCGCCAGGTCCAGCGCCGCATCCGGAACCGGCGCCAGCAGCGATTCGGGAAGTCCCGCCGGCAGCGGGACGCCGAGCGCGTCCCGGTACCGCGCCGCGTACTCCACCGGCACCAGCCGCGCTTCACCGCCGATGCTGACCGCCACGATGCGTCGCTCCCGCGTCAATCGTTCGATCGCTTCCGCTGCCGGCACATGCGATCGCGCCGCAATCTGCGCGGGTGCGAGGTCGCCAAGATGGAGCAGCAGATCGTGCACACCGTCCACCGATCGGGCGCGGTAGCGCTCGTCGAGCTGCTGCAACTGCAGCTCGACATCCGACATCGCGTCGGCGTCGAGCAGTTCGCGCAGCTCCGCCTCACCGAGCAGTTCGCGCAGCTGTCCCTGGTCGATCGACAGCGCCTGCGCGCGACGCTCGGCCAGCGGCGCGTCGCCATCGTAGATGTAGTTCGCGACGTAGCCGAAAAGCAGCGCCGATGCGAACGGCGACGGCATCGTCGAATCGACGGTCACCGTCCGGATCTCCCGCCCCTCGATACGGCGCAGTGTGTCGACGAGTGCGGGAATGTCGAACACGTCGCGCAGAATTTCCCGATACGCTTCGAGGATCATCGGAAACGATCCGAAACGCGCCGCGACGCCAAGCAGGTCGGCGGCGCGCTTGCGCTGCTGCCACAGCGGCGTCCGCCCACCGGGCCGGCGGCGTGGGAGCAGCAGCGCCCGCGCCGCAGCCTCGCGGAACTTCGCGGCGAAAAGCGCGGTGCCGCCGAGTTGCCGGACCACCAGCGCCTCGGCTTCATCCGAAGACGGGAGGAGCAGCGCCGGATCCGGCGGCGCCTCCGTTTCCGGAAACCTGACGACGAAGCCGTCGTCGGTCCACATGCTCTCGGCATCGCCGCCGGTGTCAGCGCGGACGCGTTCCACGACCGCCATCGCCCACGGGGCGTGGATGCGTCCGCCGAACGGCGAGAGGAGGCAGACCCGCCAGTCGCCCAGCTCGTCACGGGTCCGTTCGATGATGATCGTGCGGTCGTCCGGGACGGCCCCCGTGGCCGCGGCCTGGTCGGCGAGATATCGCAGCAGGTTCTCCGCGGCACGCGCATCGAGATCGTGATGTTTAGTCAGCCGCTGGACGGCCGCTGAGGGCGGCAGCTGCCGCAGCTCGCGCACGAGCGCGCCGATATGTCGTCCGAGCTCCAGCGGACGTCCCGCCGAGTCCGCCTTCCAGAACGGCATCTTCCCGGGCTGCCCCGGCGCCGGCGTCACCAGCACGCGATCGTGGGTGATGTCTTCGATCCGCCACGAGGACGCGCCGAGGAGGAAGGTCTCCCCGACGCGGCTCTCGAAGACCATCTCCTCGTCCAGCTCGCCGACGCGCGAGGCCGGCCCGCGGTCACCGGCGAGGAACACGCTGTAGAGGCCGCGGTCCGGGATGGTCCCGCCGTTGATGACCGCGATGCGCCTGGCCCCGTCGCGCGCGACGACCTGGTTCTTCACGCGGTCCCACGTGAGCCGCGGGCGGAGATCGGCGAAGTCG
>JANPCT010000776.1:0-16672 GCA_031431095.1 Acidobacteriota bacterium
GATCGGCGGGCAGGAACGTCAGGACGCCGAAGTCGATGCTGCGGTCGAGGACCGCCACGGCAATCTGACGCGACGGCACGCGACGCACTTCGACGACAACCCTCGGGTGCAGCGCGGCAAACCGCTCGATGTGCGGCAGCAGGCTGTGCACCGCGGCCTCGTTCGCCCCCATGATCACGCGTCCGCGCCGCACCTGCTGGAGCTCCTTGATCGCCGTTTCCGCCTCGCCTGCGAGCCCGAGCAGCCGCTGCGCGTAGTCCTGCAACAAGCGCCCTGCCTCGGTGAGGGTGCCGTCGCGGGAGGAGCGGTCGATGAGGCGCTCCCCGAGCTCATCCTCGATGCGGCGGACCGCCTGGCTGATGGCTGGCTGGGTCCTGTGCAGCCGCCGCGCCGCCGCGGAGAAGCTCCGATCGGTCGCCACAGCCAGAAAGGCGGCGAGATCCGGTAATTGCATAAGCGGAACTTATTCTAACCAAATAACTATAAATTGGACTCCTGGTCTCCGGATCGCTACAAAGGTAGGGAGGAGGATCCCCGATGTCCGGCAACCGGCTGACAATCTTCGACACGACCCTGCGCGACGGCGAACAGGCGCCCGGCTTCTCGCTGCGTATCGACGAGAAGCTGGCGCTGGCGCGGCAGCTGCGGACGCTTGGTGTCGATATCATCGAAGCCGGGTTTCCCATCGCCTCCGACGCCGACGCCGAGGCCGTGCGCCTGGTCTCGACCCACGTCCACGGGCCCGTCATTGCCGCGCTCGCCCGTTGCCACGCCAAGGATATCGAGCGCGCCGCCTGGGCGCTCTCTCCGGCGCCGCGCCGCCGGATTCACGTGTTCATTGCCACCTCCGATCTGCACCTCGAGCGCAAGCTGCGGATCTCACGCGAGGACTGCCTGCGCACCGCGATGTCAGCCGTCCGGCTTGCACGCAACTATACCGACGACGTGCAGTTCTCGGCCGAGGATGCGACCCGCAGCGACCCGGACTTTCTTTGCCAGATGATCGAGGCGGTCATCCAGGCCGGCGCGAAAACCATCAACCTGCCCGATACCGTCGGCTACTCGACGCCCGACGAAGTGGCGGCGTTCTTCCGCTCCGTGATCGCGCGGGTCCCGAGCTCGGATCAGGTCACCTTCAGTGCTCACTGCCACGACGACCTGGGTCTCGCGGTGGCGAACACGCTGGCGGCGCTTGGCGCGGGCGCGCGTCAGGTCGAGTGCACGATCAACGGCGTCGGCGAGCGCGCAGGAAATGCCTCGCTCGAAGAAATCGTCATGGCGATCCGCGTCCGCCGGGATCGGCTCCCCTACGTCGACAACATCACCACGCAGGAGATCTTCGCGTCGAGCCAGCTGCTCAGCGCCTTGACCGGTGAAAACGTCCAGGCCAACAAGGCGATCGTCGGCCGCAATGCCTTCGCGCATGAGGCCGGCATTCACCAGGACGGGATGCTGAAGGATCGCCGCACCTACGAGATCATGCGACCCGAGGAAGTAGGCGTGAGCGCCACGCTCGTGCTCGGCAAGCACTCGGGACGCCACGCCGTGCAGCGCCGCTGTGAGCAGGTCGGCTACCAGCTCGAGGGTGCGACGCTCGACCTTGTCTACCGGGCCGTCATCTCGCACGCCGATCGTGAAAAGGTCGTCAACGACGCCGACCTCACCGCCATCGTCGGCCGGGTGCTTGGCGGAGGCGCCAACGACGAGCGCAAGGGTGCGCCGGCGTCCGCGACCACGACGCACGATTTCAGCTCGACCCCCGCTGAAATCGGCTACGGCCACGGCGTGTAGCGCGCCGCCGCCCGACGCGAGAGGTCGCAGGCCTCGAACGAACGACTCGAACGCGAAAGGCACGGAATCCAGAGACTCCGTGCCTTTCGCGCGTACAACGCGAGTTCCCGCCTGGTCACCCGCCGCGGTTAGACGATTTCAGGTTTCACAGCGGGCTGACCCGAAGCGGCCAGCGCATCGTGCCTGAGTGCGGCGGCGCCGAGGAGGCCCCCCATGCCCATCGATTCGACCGCGGAGCTCGGGACCAGCATCAGGGCCCCCTTCTCCTTCAGCCCTTCGTAGAGCATGTTCATCGCGCGCAGATGAAGCGCGGTCGGATTGTTGTGGTACGACTCCGCGGCCTTCGCGAAGCTGTGCGCGATCTCGACCTCCGCCTGCCCGAGGATCACCCGCGCCTGCTTTTCACGCGACGCCTGCGCTTCGCGCGACATCGCGTCCTGGAGCGACTCCGGAATCACGACGTCGCGCATCTCGACCGACTGCACGGTTACGCCCCACGGATTCGACCGGCTGTCGATCAGCTTCTGCAGTTCTTCTTCGATGTGCTCACGCCCTCTGAGCAAATCGGTCAGCGACGTCCTGCCGATGATGTCGCGCAGCGCTGTCTGCGCCGCCCAGCTCACCGCCTGCTGATATTCCTGAACCTCGAGCGCGGCCTTCTCCGGGTCGTAGACCAGCCAGAAGAGGACCGCGTCCACGTTCACCGGCACCGTATCGGAGGTCAGGGTCTCCTCGGCCGCGAAGCTGGTGGTGATGACCCGCTGGTCGATCCACTTCGTCACCGATTCGACGAAGGGCACGATCCAGAACAGGCCCGGGCCGCGCAGGCCGACGTAGCGGCCGAGCCGCAGCACCACGGCGCGCTCCCATTGCTTCGCGACGCGAGGCGACAGCGCGAGGGAAAGGCCGACCACGATGCCGGCAAGCGCCGGCCACGGCGAATCGAACGCGTTCGCCCCCGCGATTCCCAGAGCGAAAGGAATGAGCAGTGCGAGAACGGCGACGACGTTCACGCGAACGTCTTTCGGTGCCTGGTCCCGGTTGGCGCCCCCGCGCCTGCCCAATGGCAATGTGACTACACCCACGGTTCATGCTCCTTGTTGGCGCCGGCCTTCGATCAAGGGCAATGCGTCCTCGATACGAAAGCCGTGTGACGAGAGGTCGGCGAGAAATCTGTCGACGAGACGGTTGAGCTCGGTGACTCGCAAGCGCGATTCGTGCGCGGACTCGGTGCGTGCCGCCACAAAGGTTCCCACTCCGCGCCGTGTCTCGAGCATCCCGGCGCGCTCGAGGTAGGCATACACCTTCGCGACAGTGTTGGCATTGACGCGCAGGTCGACGGCAAGCTGGCGTACCGTGGGAAGCTGCTCGCCGACGGCGAGCCGTCCGGTCGCAATCGCGGCCTTGATGCCGCGCTCCAGCTGCGCGTGCAGCGGGGTGCGGTCGGCCGCATCGATGGCAAAGCCTGCCCAGGGACTCACCTGATTAATGTACTACTACAATAGTACAATGTCAAGCCAGCTTCCGGTTCGCCACGAGGCTCCCGGCGGCGCCGCGGCGCCAGAAGCCCCAGACGCTATTCGACCGTGACGCTCTTCGCGAGATTGCGCGGCTGATCCACGTCGCATCCGCGCCGCACCGCAATGTGGTACGACAGCAACTGCAGCGGCAGCACCATCAGGACCGGGGTGAGCAACGGGTGAGCCTTCGGAACGGTGATCAGGAAGTCCTGCGCCGGGTCCATCAGCTGCCGGATGTTCTCGTGACCTTCGGTCGTGAGCGCAATGACCGAACCTCCGCGCGCCTTGGCTTCCTGGATATTGCCCACCATCTTCTCGAACACCCCGTCGTCCGGCGCGATGGCCACGATCGGCATTTCTTCGTCGATCAGCGCGATCGGCCCGTGCTTCATCTCGCCAGCCGGATAGCCCTCGGCGTGGATGTACGAGATCTCCTTCAACTTGAGGGCGCCCTCGAGCGCGATCGGATAGTTGATGCCACGGCCGAGGAACAGGAAATCCTTGCGCTGGTAGTAGCGCTTGGCGATCTCCTCGACGATCGGCTCGCACTTGAGCACCTGTTCGAGCAGCATGGGCAGTTGCGTCAGCGCTTCCAGGTGAGGCCTCGCCTCGTCGGGCGAGACCGTGCCGCGAACCTGTCCCAGGTAGAGAGCTAGAAGGTGCAGGGCCACGAGCTGCGTGCTGAACGCTTTCGTCGACGCCACGCCGATTTCCGGTCCGGCGTGGGTATACACCGTTCCTTCCGTCTCCCGCGTCGCCATGCTGCCGACGACATTGCAGATCGAGATGCTGCGCGCCCCCTTCCTCTTGGCCTCGCGCAGCGCCGCGAGCGTGTCCGCCGTTTCTCCCGACTGGGTGATCACGACCGCCAGCGTGTTCCTCGACACGATGGGATCGCGGTAGCGGTACTCCGACCCGTAGTCGACCTCCACCGGCACGCGCGCCAGCGATTCGATCAGAAACTTACCGACCAGAGCGGAATGCCAGGACGTGCCGCAGGCGAGGATGACCACGCGCTCGACATCGCGGAGCACCTGGTCCGGGATCTGGATCTCCTGCAGGAACACCTTCCCGCTTTCCACCGAGGCGCGCCCGAGGACCGTCTCCTTGATCGCCATCGGCTGCTCGAAGATTTCTTTGAGCATGAAGTGCTTGTAGCCCGCCTTCTCGGCCATGACGGGATCCCAGATCACGCGCGTGCTCTTCTTCGATACCGCGCGGCCGGAGTAGTCGGTGAACTCCACGCCCGACGGCGTAATCACCGCCATCTCTTCGTCGCCCATGAACACGACGTCCCGTGTATGGGCCAGGATCGCGGGGATGTCGGATGCGACGAAGAACTCCTTCTCGCCCAGGCCGACGACGATCGGCGGGCCGTTCCTCACGGTCACGATCTTGTTCGGATCGTCGGCCGAGATCAGAACCAGCGCGAACAGGCCACGCATGTACAACAGCGCCCTGCGGACGGCATTCTCGAGCCCGTCCGCTCTGGTCTCCCGCTCGACGAGGTGGGCCACGATCTCCGTGTCGGTTTCCGTCACGAACGTGTGCCCCTCTTTCTGAAGCTGTCTCTTCAGGTCGAGGTAATTCTCGATGATGCCGTTGTGCACGACCACGATGCGGCCGGTGCAGTCGCGGTGGGGATGGGCATTTTCCTCGGTAGGACGTCCGTGCGTCGCCCAGCGGGTGTGACCGATGCCGTAGTCCCCTTCCAGCGGATTGACGGCTAGCACTTCTTCAAGGCGCGCGAGTTTGCCGGCGCTGCGGCGCAGCTCGATGGCGCCATCCCTGACCACCGCCACGCCGGCCGAGTCATAGCCCCTGTACTCGAGACGGCGCAGCCCTTCGATCAAGATCGGAAGGACCTGTTTGTCGCCGATATATCCGATGATGCCGCACATGGTCCGTAGCCCCTGGGAAAATAAAAGGTTTAAGGCTTCTTGGTCTTCGCGACCCAGCCGGCCTTGTTGACCTGCTTGCCGCGCGCAATGCCAAGCGAACCGGCGGGGACGTCCTCGACGATCGAGGATCCAGCGGCAACATACGCGCCCTTGCCGATGCGTACCGGCGCGACCAGCTGTGAATCGCTGCCGATGAACGCGCCGTCTTCGATCACGGTGGGGTGCTTGTGGACGCCGTCGTAGTTGCAGGTGATCGTGCCGGCGCCGATGTTCACCTTCTCGCCGATCGTCGCGTCGCCGAGGTAGGACAAATGGCTGGCCTTCGAACCCCTGCCGAGCGTGGTCTTTTTCAACTCGGTGAAATTCCCGACGTGCGCCCCCTCGCCGACATCGGACTGCGGACGGATGTGCGCGAACGGGCCAATCCGCGCCCCGGCCCGGATGTGGGATTCCGAGATCACGCAGAAGTTGTTCACGACCACGCCGTCGTCGAGCGTCGAGTCGACGATGCGAACACCGGAGTGAATCTCGCAGCCGCCGCCGATTCGCGTGCGTCCCTCGAGGTGGACGTTCGGATGGATGATGGTGTCGGGAGCGACGGTGACGTCCGCGCCGATCCATGCCGACGCCGGATCGACGAGCGTAACCCCCGACGCCATCAGCTCGTCGTTGCGCGTCGCTCTCAAGATCGCATTCACTTCTGCGAGCTCCTTCCGGCTGTTCACTCCGAGGATTTCCCGGGAGTCGTCGAGCGATACCGTCTCAACCGCGAGCCCGCGGGCGCGGTATATCTTCACCAGGTCCGGCAGGTAGTACTCACCCTGCGCGTTGGCGGCGCCGATCGACCGCAACGCCGTGAACAACGGCTCGAGCGCGAACGCGTAGACGCCGCTATTGATCTCGTCGATCTGCCGCTCCGCCGCTGTCGCGTCCTTTTCCTCAACGATCGCCGTGATGCGACCCTGCTCGCGAACGATGCGGCCGTAGCCTTGCGGACGTGGCACTCGTGCCGTCAACACCGTGGCCGCGGCGCCGCGGTTGATGTGGGTGTCCACCAGCGCCCGGAGCGTGGCCGGACGTAACAGCGGCACGTCGCCTGACAGCAGCACCAGGGTGCCGGTTTCGCCTCCAAGGTGAGGTTCTACCTGCAGCAGCGCGTGCCCGGTGCCCAGCTGCAGCTCTTGCAATGCAAAGCGCAGGCCCAGCCGTATTCCAAGCGCCTCCTTTACCCGATGCGCCTGGTGGCCAATCACCACTACGGTGGTGGCGGGGGAAAGGGTGTCGGCAGCCCGTAATACGTGCTCGATCAAGGGGAAGCCTGCGGCACGGTGGAGGATTTTCGGGTCCGCGGATTTCATGCGGGTGCCCTTGCCGGCGGCGAGAATGGCGACGTGTATCTCGGACATATGGCGCAAGCCACGGTGCACAGGTTGGGCCTGTCAGTACCTACTTTAGAGAACGGATGAGCTGACGCCTACGCTTGCGGCGGTTGGGGAAAGAGGGACCTAGCGTCGCGGCTTCGGACGCAGCGCGCGCAGGACAGGTGCCGGACGCCTCAACGAGCTGCCGGCTTCGGCCGGCCCGGCCTCGAGCGCGGCGCGGAACCCGGCGGCTTCGCGCAGCGAATCGAACTCAGGGTCCTGCCGGGCGATTGACCGATTTTCAGGATTGAGCGCAACCGCTCGACGGAGGTGATCGAGAGCGCCGCTGATGTCGCCGCGGCGGGAGATCGCGACGGCCATCATGTAGTGCGCGTGATCGTGGCGTGCATCGGCGCTCAGCGCCCGCTGCAGGTGCTGGTAGGCGTTGGCCTCGTCTCCCGCGTTCATGGACAGCGTTGCCGCGTATACCCATTCCGCAGCCGTTTTTGGCGCGGGTTCCTTCGGCTCGAGCTCGCGCTCGCACACTTTGAGATAGAGCCTGGCCCGTTCGAGCAACTCGCGTTCGTCGGGGTAGCGTTCGATGACCAGGCGCAGCGCGTCCGCCGAAGCCGCAAAATCGCGGCGCTGAAGCGCCTGCAGTCCCCGTTCGTACATCGCCACGGCCTCGTGGTACGTCGGCTTGCGGGGCGCCGGCGCCGCTGGCGGAGGTGGCGGAGCTGGAGCAGCGGCGACGGGCTTCGCGGGCCGAGCCTTCTTGGTTGTGCGGGCAGGGGCTTTCGCAGCCTTGGCCCGGCGAACGGGGTCGGCAGCCTTGCCAGCCGCACGTCCGGAAGCACGGGTTGCGGACGCCCGGGAGGGTCGTCTGCTATCAGACTGAGCCCTCTTCTTGGGGACGCGGGCCGTCTTACGAGCGGAAGTCCGGGATTTTGTCACCCGGCGAGATTTGGACATCAGCGGCATTCTGGCGGCGCCAGTTAGAGCCGAGGGGGACAGTAACAAATCGAGTCCTGAATGGTCAAGATCATTGGCAATACGAACTTTTTAGGTCTATTGACCGCCCTTGTCGCCATCCTGGAACAGTTTATACAGCTCGTTGACCACCAACCCGTGGCGCTCCGCGAGCAATTTCAACGCCTGCCGACGCGACAGGGAGTTGTTTTTGGTCAATTCACCAAATTCGTGTTGCAAGCCAACGAATTCTGGCGCCGGCCGCACATCAATTACCGGCGTCAGAGGCGGAACCATCAATGTGAATTCACCTTTTGGTTCAGTAAAATACGAAAGATGGTGTGTTATAGGCTGAACGACCGACTCTTCGTGGCTCTTGGTGAGTTCCCGCCCGATTCCGATCTCCCGATCACCTCCTAAAGCCGCTGCGAGATCGGACAACGTGCGACGAATTCGGTGCGGCGCCTCGAAGAAAACCGCCAGGCGTGTCTGGGCCGCCAAGGCCGCGAACCAGAGCTTGCGGTCTTTTGACCTAGTTGGCGGAAAGCCAAGAAAGACAAATTCACCAACCGTCAACCCGGACGAGGAGAGCGCGGCCATCACCGCGCTCGGACCCGGAATGCTCTCGATTCGAATGCCGGACTGACGTGCTGCCGCGACGAGCGTCTGGCCTGGATCGGAGATGAGCGGAGTGCCGGCGTCAGAAACGAGCGCAATCGATTCGCCGCCCCGGAGCCGATCGATCAGCTGCGGCGTTTTCTCGCGCTCGTTATGCGCGTGCAGGCTCGTCGTCCGCGTCGAGATGGAGTAGTGTTGAAGAAGACGCGCCGTCCGCCGGGTGTCCTCAGCCGCGATGACGGATACCTCACGGAGAATTCTCAAGGCGCGCAACGTGACATCTTCCAGGTTGCCGATGGGAGTGGCGACCACATACAGGATGCCGGTCATGCGCGGGGCGCCGATTCTACCAGAATGTATTCCGCCGAACCCTTGCCTCATTTCGCCGACGAGTACCTCGCGTGGATGCACGAAACACACCCCACCAACGCGGCGTTCGACGGCGTTCATCTTCACGACGACCTGCTCGAGGACCTGAGCCGGTCGGCCGTTGACGCGCAGATCCGTGATCTCGGCGGTTTTGCCCGCCGCCTGGCCGCGATCGACCCGTCACGGCTGACGGAGACCGAACGGCTCGAACGCCCGGCGCTCGACGCCAACATCCGGGCGCGGTTGTTCGAGCTGGAAACCGTGCGCACCTGGGAGCGCAATCCCCAGTATTACGGCGACCTCCTGTCCACCAGCCTCGCCGGGCAAGTGCTCTTCGATTACGCGCCGCTCCCCGAACGGGCGCGCCGCGTGCTGTCGAAGCTGCACCAGGTGCCGCGGCTGATGCAGGCTGCGCGCGACAACATCAAGGATGCGCCCGGCATCTTCATCAAGGTGGGACTCGAGAGCCTGCGCGGCACGCTGCGGTTCATCGAGGACGACCTGCCGCGCGCGTTCGGCGGTCTGCACGATATGCGCGTGCTCGGCGACCTGGCCGACGCCTCGACCGAGGCCGTGCAATCGATCCAGGCCTACCTGACATACCTCGAGAACGATCTCGCGCCGCGCGCCCGCGGTTCGTTCCGCCTCGGCCGCGACGTCTTCCAGCAGAAGCTCCGTCTCGACGAAGGACTCACTCTCGATCCGGATCGACTGCTCGCGATCGCCATGCGCGAACTCCACGCGACGCAGGAGGAGTTCAAGAAGGTCGCGGCGAAGATGGATTCGAAGGAAAAGGATCCCTCCGCCACCTGGGCGCGGGCCAAGTCGGACCATCCACCGCTCGGGCAGGTCGTCGCGACGGCGCAGGAGCAGCTCGACGAATTGAAGACATTCCTGCAGCGCCAGGACATCGTCAGCGTGCCCGGCTCCGCCGACGTGCACGTCGCGCCGACGCCGCGGTTCTACCGCTGGACCTTTGCCAGCATGTGGACGCCGGGGCCGTTCGAAACCCGTCCGCAGCGCGCCTACTACTACATCACCGATGCCGACCCGTCATGGCCGGTCGAACGGCAACAGGAACACCTGCGCGACTTCAACTTCGGTGCACTCTGGGCCATTTCGATCCACGAGGTCTATCCCGGCCACTTCCTCCACTATCAGCACCTGCGCGGCGTGTCGGCGACGCTCCGGAAATCGATTCTCTTCTCGTCCACCGCGATGGTCGAAGGATGGGCGCACTACTCCGAGCAGATGATGGTCGAGGCCGGATTCCGCCGCCAGGACCCGCACATCCGCCTCGGGCAGCTCGCCGAGGCGTTGATTCGCTTGTGCCGGCTCATCGTCGGCGTCCGGCTGCACTGCGAGGACCTGTCTGTCGAACAGGGTGTGAGAATCTTCCGCGACGAAGCCTATCTCGAGGAGGCCTCGGCCCGCCGCGAAGCGGAGCGCGGGACATTCGATCCGTCCTACGTGCTCTATTCGCTGGGCAAACTGATGGTGCTGAAGCTCCGCGACGACTATAAGGCGCTCAAGGGAGACAAATATTCCATGCGCGCGTTTCACGACACCCTGCTCGGCAATGGCACCGTTCCGCTCTGGCTGCACCGGAACCTGATGCTCGGCGAGAACAATGGATCTATGCTGGAGTAGGTAAGGGGACCATGCCGCTTTTCGAATTCCAGTGCGACGCGTGCGAGAACCGTTTCGAACGGATCCAGAAGTACGCCGATCCCGATCCGCAGCCGTGCCCGACGTGCGGCAAGGGCCCGGTCCGCCGGCTGCCGTCCTCGCCGGCGATCCAGTTCAAGGGCTCCGGCTTCTACATCACCGACTACGCCAAGAAGTCGTCGACGGAAGCGAGCAGCGCGAAATCGAGCGGCGATGGAGGCGGGTCCTCGAACTCCTCCTCGTCGTCGTCATCTTCATCGTCCGGCGATGCGAAGCCCGAGACCAAGTCGGAATCGAAGACCGAGACCAAGTCCGAGACCAAGTCTACGGACGCGAAGGCCACAGACAAGTCCTGATTCTCAGGGATCACCCCTTCGTCGCCACCGCATCGAGACCAAGGGTTCGCAGGTACTCGCGGAAGGGTTCGGCGAGGTCGGGGCGGCGAAGCGCGAAGTAGACGACCGCCTTCAGGAAACCCAGCTTGTTCCCGGTGTCGTGCCGCACCCCGGTCACCTTGCAGCCGTAGATCGGGCGCGTCTTCAGCAGGCGGCGCAGGCCGTTGGTCAGCTGGATCTCGCCGGTGCGATCGGTCTCCTTCGCGGTCTCCTCGAGCGCGGGGAAGATGTCGGGAGTGAGAATGTAGCGGCCGATGATCGCCAGGTTCGACGGCGCTTCGTCACGCGTCGGTTTCTCGACCAGGTCGCGGATGCGATAGACGCCGGGACGGACCTCTTCCGCGTCGATGATTCCGTACGAGCTCACGTTCTGGAGCGGCACCTCCTCGATCGCGAGCACCGGCCCGTTCACCTCCTCGAAGACGTCGATCATCTGGCGCAGCGCCGGCGGATCCGCATCGATGACGTCGTCGGCAAGGATGACGGCGAACGGTTCGTCGCCGACGAGAGAGCGCGTGACCAGGACGGCGTGGCCGAGCCCCAGGGGTTCACCCTGGCGGACGTATGAGACGTTCAGCAGGTTCGAGATCTCGCGGATCTCGCGCAACTGCTCGACCTTGCCGCGCGCCTCGAGAAACGACTCGAGCTCGATCGAAACATCGAAGTGATCCTCGATCGCATTCTTTCCCCGCCCGGTCACAAGGATCATGTGGTCGACGCCCGAGGCGCGAGCCTCTTCGACGCCGTACTGAATGATCGGCTTGTCGACGAGCGGCAGCATTTCCTTTGGCTGCGCCTTCGTGGCCGGGAGGAAGCGGGTGCCGAGGCCCGCAGCGGGGAAGACGGCCTTGCGTACAACGTTGCCCATCGACCAGGATCGTACCCCAGACCAGCACCACGCCGGTATACGATTTGTCCATGCTTGACCCGGCGTACGTTCGCGATCACACGGACGAGGTTAGGACGGGGCTCCGCAACCGCGGGCTCGATCCTGACTCCGTCCTCGAGCCATTCGGCCAGCTCGACGCGAAGCGGCGCGAACTCATCCCCCAGGTCGAAGGACTCAAGCGCGACCAGAATGCATCTGGCGAAGAAGTGGCTCGTGCGAAGAAACAGGGGCTCGATCCCTCCGGCATCTACGCCGCGAACAAAGCGCGCGGTCAGCACATCAAGCAGCTCGAGGCGGAACTCGAGGCCGTCGAACAGCAGCGGTTCGATCTGCTGATGACCGTTCCGAACCTGCCCGATGCGTCCGTCCCGGTCGGCGCGAGCGCCGACGACAACCGCGAGGTCCGCCGGCACGGGCAGCCGCGCGTCCTCGACTTCGAAGCGAAGCCGCATTGGGATCTCGGACCGGCGCTGGGCATTCTTGATTTCGAGCGGGCCACGCGGATGTCGGGCGCGCGGTTCTCTGTGCTGATGGGCGCGGGCGCGCGGCTCGCGCGCGCGCTGATCAACTTCATGCTCGAGCTCCACACCACGACGCACGGCTATACCGAAGTCGAGCCGCCGTTCCTTGTCAACGCCGATGCGCTGCGCGGCACCGGCAACCTTCCGAAATTCGAGCAGGACCTCTTCAAGATTGCCGGAGACTGGGATCTGTTCCTGATTCCCACGGCGGAAGTTCCCCTCACCAACCTGCACCGTGGCGAGATTCTCGACGGCCGGCAGCTGCCGATGCTCTACACCGCCTATACGCCGTGCTTCCGCAGCGAAGCCGGCTCATACGGCGCCGACGTACGCGGATTGATCCGCCAGCACCAGTTCGACAAGGTCGAACTGGTCAAGTTCACCACGCCGGAACAGTCGTTCGACGAACTGGAAAAGCTCACCGCGAATGCGGAGGAGGTGCTGAAACGGCTGGAGCTGCCGTATCGCACCATGCTGTTGTCGACCGGCGACATGGGCTTCGCGTCCGCAAAGACCTACGACATCGAGGTCTGGCTGCCGAGCCAGAAGACCTATCGTGAGATTTCCTCGTGCAGCAACACCATGGCGTTCCAGGCGCGTCGCGCCAACATCAAGTTCCGGCCGCAGGGAACCGGCAAGGTGGAGTACGTCCACACGCTCAACGGCTCGGGGCTGGCGGTCGGAAGAACGCTGATTGCGGTCCTCGAGAACTACCAGCAGAAGGACGGATCGGTCGTGATTCCGCCGGCGTTGCGCCCCTACATGGGCGGCCGCGAAGCCATCACCTCCGCGCGCTGAATAGCCAGACTCCAGGTAGTTCGGGCTGTACGGTCGAGGAACTCTCCGACGCGCGTGAGTTGCCCGCCGCGGCAACCGCTCTGCGGCGCACGTCCGCCCCGCTCCGTGAAGAATGACTCTTCGAACCTTCAAATCGATGAGGGTTACGCGGTTCCTCTGACCAGGAGCGCGGCAAGGCCGTAAACGATCGCCCCACACAGGAGCGTCGTCGAAAAGCCCCAGTTCATCGCGATGAAGACCGCGAGGATCGCGCCCAGAACCGACAGGGCGCCGTTCATGCCCCACGCCCACGCGACCAGTTGGGGCTGCGTCGCGGACAGCAGGCGAACGCCGGACGGCAGCGGGATCCCCATCAGCATGCCGGCTGGTGCCATCAGTGCGACGGCCAGGGCGAGACGCAGTGGCAGCGGCCACGCGATCGCTGCCTGTACGATCATGGGCAGGCCGTTACCCCAAAGGAGTGCCACCACCGCAACCGCAGCGCACGCCGCGATGGCAGCCTGGCGAACCCGGCCGTCGCCGATACGCCGGCTGAACATGCTGCCCATCCCGGTGCCGATTAGCAACGAGAACAGCGTCACCGTCAGTGAGTACACCGGATGACCCAGCAGCAGCACGAATCGCTGCAGCAGCGACACCTCGATCAGCATGAACGCACCGCCGAGACAGGCGAAGTACGCGAGCCAGCGAAACCACCCGGGCCCGAGCGCGCTGCGCGACGTCAGCGCCAGCGGCCCGACAACGAAGAGCGCAATCAGAATCGTGGAGATCGTGAGCAGGACGATCAGCGCGGTCAGGCCGCCGGTACCCCACGAGCCGGGAGTCACGGGCCGCTCCACCTGAACGCCGAACGCCCGCAGCACCGGGGCAATCGACCAGTGATTGCGTAACCGCGTGGTGTTGAAGAAAAACGGCCGGTCGTCGGTCGTCGGCGCGATGTCGAGCGCGTAGTTGCGATAGAACGCATGACGATCGGGAGCGGTCAGCAGCCGCGCATAGTCGTCGCGCTCGTCGCCGAAGGTCTGAATCGGATGGCCGGGCAGATACATCACGGTGAAGCCGAGTCGGCTGGCTTCGCCGGCGAGCATGCGCGTTTCTTCGGCCGTGAACGGCGTCTTCTTGAGCAGGAAGGTCGCGACCTTGTCCTGCTGAATGATCGCCAGCCGGTCGGCCGGGTTCCACCCCCGGCGGGCTCCCGCCTCCTGCGCCAGCGAAATCAGCCGCAGGCCGTCGAACATCCAGCGCGACACACTCAGCACGCCCCGGTCGGTGAGGTGATTCAGGTAGTCGTCGAAGGCTTCGACCGTGTAGAGGGAGTTCTCGCTCAGGGCGTAGGCGCCCGCCGCCGTTGCGGCCCACGTATCGACGAGCGACGCCTGGATGATGTCGTACTGCTTGAGGGAGCGGCGGACGAAGCTGCGCCCGTCTTCCACGGTGATGTGTACGTTGGGACGATCGTAGACGGCGCCCGAGTACTCCCGGAACTGCCCGCGCATCACGTCATTGACGATGATCGGGTTGATCTCGACGCCGTCGACTGACGCCGCGCCGAAGACCAGAGCGGACAGCAGATCGCGGCCGCCGCCGGTACCGATGACCAGGGCATTGAAGGGTGGTGCGGGCGCCGCATCCGGCGTGCCGACGAGCCGATAGCCCAGTGCCGTCAACTCGTACTGCAGGAAGGACACGTCCCGCAGGTCGCCGCTGAACTTGATGATCTGGGTGGCCGCCGCCGAATCGATGTCCATCAGGCGCATGGCCGGCCGTGGGCCGGTGTAGCGGTCGCTCAACGACCACGATCCGCCGGAGCTCTGGTCGTACACCCCTATCCGCGAAAACGAGTTCCACTTGCTGAAGAGGACCTGGTCCTTCTCGTGCCCTTTCGTCGTGCTGACGGTGAACCCGCCGGCGGCGGCCGCCGCCAGCGTGACCGCGGCCAACGCCCCGGCCCGCACGTATAGCCGCGTCCGATCCGCAGCCGCGGCGAAGCAGACGGCCGAGGCTATTCCAAGGAGTGCCGCGCTGACGATGGCGCCGGGCGCGCCCAGCACATTGAGCAGCGGCATCAGCAACAGGCAGCCGACGCCCGCGCCGAGCAGATCGGCAGCGTAGACGGCGTTGATCTGCGCGCTCAACCGAGAGATCGCAATGGTGATGGTCGCTCCCCCGGCGAGGAACGGCAGCGCAGACAGCAGGTAGACCACGCACATCAGCGCGATGTTGGCCGGCGTGTAGCTCAGGCCGACGCGCATCCGGACGAGCACGGCGAGGGCGATCAGCGTCAGCGTGGTGTAGGCGAGAGAGTGCCGGACGAGCAGCCGCTCCGTCGGGACGTCGCGCCACCGATCGCGCATCAGGAACACGTAGACGCCGCTCGCGCTCAAGCCGAACAGGGCGATCGAGATCGCCAGGAACGCGAAGTGGTAATACATCGTGACCGAAAAGATGCGCGTCAGCGACAGCTCGGTCATGAGCAGCGATCCCGAAAGCAGGGAGACGCCGAGGAGGGTACGCGACGAAACCGGCGGAGGCACGCGTCAGTGTGTTCGAAGCACAACCGAACGGTCAATGTCGCGCAGCCGGCGTTCCCCGATCAGCTTGACCGCATCAGCGCAGTCCCGCACACTCGAAGGACGTTGCTTCAGGGACACAACTGATGACCTTTCAATACTTTAAAGCCGGGCTTGCCGCTATTTGTCTGTCTCTTGCACTTTCATCGGCGGCCTTGGCGCAGACGATGCCTGTGGGATGGAACGGCGCGGATATTGGCGCCGTCGGCGCGGCCGGCAGCGCCAGCGGCGATGGCATCTCGTTCAGCGTCACCGGCGCAGGGGCCGATATCTGGAACAGCGCCGACGCGTTCCGCTTCGTCTACAAGACGTTGAGCGGTGACGGGTCGATCGTCACGCGGGTGGCGACCGAGCAGTACGTGGCCGCCTGGACGAAGGCGGGCGTGATGATACGGGAAAGCCTCGATCCCGGTTCGCGGCACGCGATGATGATCGTCAGCCCCGGCAAGGGCCTCGCGTTTCAACGCCGCGTCGCCACCGGGGGCGTTTCGACCAGCACGCCGGGCAGCATGGCCACGGCGCCGGCGTTCGTGAGGCTGACCCGTGAGGGGGCGACGTTGACCGCGGCGCAGTCGAGTGACGGCGTCAACTGGGTCGTCGTCGGCACCGACACGATCAACATGTCCGCCACTGTCTATGTCGGACTGATTGTCAGCAGCCATGTCTACGGCACGCTGGCCTCCGCCACCTTCGAGTCCACGGCGGTTACGGCGACACCGACAACGCCGCCGGCGACGACAACAGAGACGCTCGTGTTCTTCAGGCATGGAGAGAAGCCGTCCGGCGGATACGGGCAGCTCACCTGCCAGGGCCTCCAGCGCGCGCTCGCATTGCCGCCGGTGCTGACCACCCGCTACGGCAGCGCCCACTACGTCTTCGCGCCCAATCCGGCGGTGATGATGACGGACGCCGCGGGCAGTTTCTATTACGTCCGCCCGCTCGCGACGGTGGAGCCGACCGCAATCAGGCTCGGGCTGCCCGTGAATGTCCGGTATGGCTACAACGATCTTGCCGGCATCGAGGGTGAGCTGACCGGCACACGCTACGCCTCGGCGACGGTGTTCATCGCCTGGGAGCACCAGTACCTGGTGACGATCGTCCAGGACATCATGAACAAGTACAACAGCGGGGTCACCGTGCCGGCGTGGACATCCGGCGACTACGACAGCCTCTACGTCGTCCGCCTCACCAACACTGGCGGCACCATCACGGCGCAGTTCACCCAGGAGTACGAGGGACTGAACAATCTGTCTACCAGCTGCCAGTAGCTCCGCGACGTGGATGTGGGACAAATTCCCCGTG
>JANPCT010000777.1:0-8664 GCA_031431095.1 Acidobacteriota bacterium
GCCCTTGAGGCGGTCGTTCGCAGAGCCGATGGGGCCGGCATTCACACCTGGCGGCCGGCGGAACGCTGCCCTCGATGCTTTAATACTTCGCCAGCGACTTCAGCTCGATGGAGAGACCCGAGCGGTCGCGAAGCGAATAGATGGTCTCGCCAAAAGTCGGAATGCGCGTGCCGCGGAATTGTATCGCACACTGTTGTCCTAGCGTCGGGAGGGAGGGGGGGATGAAACGCTCCAGGTCATGACGATCTCAGGCCGAGCCCTGTTGCGCATTTCGAGAGACACGGGCAGATTCAGCCCTTGGGCCGCCGGATGCGTTCCGACGCGCTACGAGACACCGAATCTCAAGCGAATGACGTCGCCTCTGTATTGAAAGATCTTCTTGAGCGTTGGGCCGATGAAGACACGGTTCGCCAGCCGGCCAACGATGCCGAACGGTGGCGCGTAGTAGACGCGGTCCTCCATCACCGTGCGCTCGCCGTCGGCCTGGAACGTGTGCTCGTGCCACCAGAGGCGGTATGGGCCAGCCTCCTGAAAATCGACAAAGCTGCGGCCCGGCTCCCAACTGGTGATGCGCGTCCGCCACCGAACCGGCATTGGACCGACACGTATGCAATAGTCGATCACCGCACCCCGCGCCATCGGCGGATCCGGCCCCTGGATGCGGAAGTTCATGGCGGCCGGCGTGATCACGCCGAGGTTTGCCGCCTTCGAGAAGAACGCGAATGTCTCCTCGATCGGTGCATCGACGACCGTCGTCGTCCGCAGCTCGTAGCGAGCCTCGCCGGCGCCCTCGGGCCGAGACCCGGCGCGCGAGATCGTGACGGACGCGCCCCCCACGATGTCTTCCAGGGCCGCGTCCAGGGTGGGAAAATCGAACGCGAACTGACGCTGCTCGAGCACGCGCGGCTCCACGCGCTGGCTCGCCAGCAGCACGGTGGCGGCCTGTCCGAAGATCGCCTTCAGCGCCAGTCCCGGCAACGGCAGCATCGCCGGGCGCTGGAGGGCGCGACCGAGGGCGCGCGCAAACCGGCGGCTGGTCGCCTGCTGTGGCGCCACGCCGTTCACCGGCCCCCGATAGCGATCGTCGACGAGCGCCACCACGATAATCTTCACGAGGTCGTGGAGATGAATCCACGGCAGGTATTGCGTTCCCGATCCGATTGGCCCGCCCAGCCCGAGCTCAAACGGGGGCAGCATTGACGCCAGCGCGCCACCGGCCCGGCCCAGAACGACCCCGGTTCGAAGCCGCACCACACGCAGGCCCAGCATGTCGGCCGGCTGCGCCGCGCTCTCCCACCGCTGACAGAGCCGCGCCAGAAAACCCTCGCCGCCGGCAGACGCTTCCGTGAGCTGTTCGTCGGCGCGATCGCCGTAGTAGCCCACGGCGCTGCCCGAGATGAAGACCCGCGGGCGCGTCCTGGCCTCGGCTATCGCCCGCACGAGATCCTCGGTCACCTTTGTGCGGCTGTCGTCCAGGATGGCGCGACGCGCGGCCGTCCACCGCTTCCCCATGAGCGGCTCGCCGGCGAGATTCACGATCGCATCGCACCGCTCGAGCGCGGCCACCAGCGCCGTGAACCCCCCGGTTGCGGGAATGACCTCGACCGCGTCGCCGAGCAATCCGCGCGCCCGCGCCTCGGAGCGCGCCCATGCCACCACGGAATGGCCTTCGCGTTGAAGCCGTGGAATCAGCGCGCGGCCGATGAAGCCGGTTGCGCCCGTTACGAAGACGCGCATGTCACATCCGCCCTATGTTCCGCGGCTGTCGCAGCCCGGTGCAGCACCGCGTCCGACCAGGCCAGGCCGAGATTCCGAGACGGAGCCGTTCGCGATTCATCGACTCCCTCATGCCTTTCGATCGCGAATCCAGCTGAAGGACACCCGCGGTTGTTTTTCAAGCGTGGCGGACATCCTACCGCCCAGGCGGTGGTGGCGTTCGGCCTGGCGGCAGAGGTCGTCCTGCGCCTGGGCCGCTTCGCCGGTCACGGCTCGTCCCGCGATGTTCCAGGTCCTGACGAGGTGGTCGATGATGGAGGCGTAGTCGCGAACCGTGTAGACGCTCGACCGCTGGGCGACGATGGCAAACCGATCGAACAAGTCGGGATCGCGGCCGTCGTGCATGAGGCGTCCGGGCATCGCGATGAGGCCCTGAAGCATCGATCGAAACGCGAGGATGCCGCCCCCTGGATCGTGTTCGAGCACCTGGGCCATCATGCGTGTGTAGAACGCCTCGTGGCGGGCTTCGTCACTGGCAATCATGCCGCAGATGCGCGCGAGGTTGAGTTCGCCCTGGCTGCCGGCGATCCTGCCGACGTTGCCGTGCGAAATGCGCGTCGCCCGCTCCTGAAACGACGTGTAGACCAGGAGGTTGTAGGGATCGGGATGGCTTTTCGGGTTGAAGCCGCCGGCGATGAGGGAGTGGACCGTCCTCTCCACGGCGCGCATGTTCACCCGGCCGGAGAGACGGAGGTAGGCGTTGAGCAGGTCGCCGTGCCGGTTTTCCTCGGCGGTCCACCCGCGGAGCCATCGTGCCCATGGAGCCGGGCTGGTCCCTTCCTCGTCGCCGACCAGGCCGTTGAGCGAGACCGCATAACTGGGGAGCGCTTCTTCGGTGACCATGTCGCCAACCAGGACGACGAGCAGATCATCGGGGATCGCCTGTGCCATCTGCCGAAAATGCTCGACCTGATCGCGCCAGTTCCCGGCCTCGAGATCCGGCAGGTAGTCGCTGGGCTGCCAGGCCTTGTCGAGCGGCATCAGCAGATCGAGGTTGTCGCCGACAGCCGGCTCGATCGCCCGGATCACTTCACGGTGGTCCGCAACCGCGTCACACTGACGGTCTACCAGGTCCGCACGCTCCTTGACTTCAGGCATTCAGGCCGCCGACTCGCTCGCGGCCACTGCCCGCGGCACCCTGGCCGTGTCAGACCACGGCTCGTTGAAGAGGGCACGCTGAGTCCCGTTCTTGACCATTACCATCTGGAACAGCCCCGCGTGCCGTTCAAGAAATGCCGCCTCGCAGCACGCGAGGTACAGGTCCCACATGCGGATGAAGCGGTCGTCGAACCCGAGCTCGCGCACGCGATCGCGGTTGGCATGGAACCGGGCGCGCCACGCCCGCAAGGTTCGCGCGTAGTGCGTGCCCCAGTTCTCGGCGTGATACATCGAGAGCGAGGTGGTCCGCGCGAGCGATTTCAGAATCTCGCCGACCGAGGCCAGCTCGCCGCCGGGAAAGATGTATTTCTCGATCCAGTCCGGCGTGCCGTGATACTTGGGAAACCACTGATCGTCGACCGTGATCGTCTGCAGCAGCATCGCGCCGTCCGGCGCGAGCAGCCGATCGACGGCCTTGAAGTAGTCGTCATAGTGGTGCAGACCAACCGCCTCGAACATCTCGATGCTCACCACTTTGTCGAACTGTCCGGTCAACTCGCGGTAGTCGGCGCGCAGCACGTCGATGCGCGACCCGGCCTCACCAATCCTCGACCGCCACTCGCAGACGTGACGGTACTGCTCGTCGCTGATCGTCGTGGTGGTCACATGACAGCCGTAGTGCGTGGACGCCCAGACGGCGAACCCGCCCCACCCGCTCCCGATCTCCAGCACCCGATCAGACGGCCCCAGCCCGAGCTTCTGGCAGACGCGGTCGACCTTCTGAGCCTGGGATGCCTCGAGCGAATCCGCGGCCGACTCGAAGTAGCCGCACGAATACATGAGCAGCTGCGCATCGAGGAACAGGCGGAAGAAGTCGTTGCCGAGGTCATAGTGCCGATGGATGTGCCGACGGCTGCCGGCGAGCGAGTTATCGCGAAGGCGCCTCGCGATCCCGCCTGCCAGCCTGTTGAGGGCGCCCATGACGCGGCCCCGCTCGTCGAGGATCCGACGATTGCGCAGCATCAGCCGGCTCAGTGGTACGAGGTCCGGGGTCGTCCAGTCGCCATCCATGAAGGACTCGCCGATACCGATGTCGCTGCCGGTGAGCGCCCGGAGAAAAAACCGGTCGTCGCGGACGATCATCGTCCCGTCGAGACGATCATGCCCGTCATGCCCGCCATGCCCGCCATGGCCGCCGAACCGGTAGGTGCGGTCCGGACACTCCATCGTGAGCGTTCCGCCACGCACACCGCCGAGGCCAGCGAGAAACGCCGTCTTTGCCCATTGCGTCACCATGCGCATCGCTCCCTCTGCGGATCGGCCTGTGCGGCCGCTCCGGCTTCCCATGCCGCGCGCTCTCCGACGCCGTCGCGCGTGACGCGGCGCACGGGCGGCACGCCCTTCCACCACAACTTCAGCGCCTGCCAGTGAATGCCCGCCACCACGTTCGCCGTCATCGCCGGATGATGGAGCAGCGCCCGCCGGATCTGCGGCGCGGTCCAGGGGCGTCGCTCGAGCGACAGCGTCGCGTCGAAGCACACGGCGCCTTCCCTGATCGTCTCCATGTGCGCCACGAGCCGGCCGGCCGGCGGCGTGAAGGCGAAGGTGTAGTCGAGGTCGACCGGCAAGAACGGCGAGACGTAGAGCGACTTCGCGGCGGCGGCGCGAAACGTGCGCGATGCCGAATCGGGCCGCAGCCAGTAGTTGTGCGCGCCGCCGAAAGTATTGCGCACCTCGGCGAGGACCATCTGCAGCCGCTCCGCGGCGTCGAAGCAGTAAAAGAACGAGACTGGGTTGAAGCAGTAGCCGAGATACCGCAGGTGGGTGAGCAGGAAGATGCGACCGTCCGGCAGATCGATCCCGGAGCGCGCCGCGTCGGCGGCGAGCCGTTCCCGGAGCGGGCAGGTCGGATCGCCGAGATGATCACGATCGTCGAAGGTCGCCCAGTTCCACCGGTTGTAGCTCGTCACGCGCGACACCTGCATCAGCTCGGGCACGCGATCGATGTCGAGCAGCGCCATGAACAGCGGGTAGGTGAAGGCGTGCGCGACGGGCGCCTTGCGCCGGTGTCGCAGCGTGCCGACAAAGAGCCCCGAGTCGATCACCACGCGACCCCGAGCGCGGCTGCGACTCTGACCGCGGAGCTCAATCCGTCCTCGTGAAAACCGTAGGCCCAGTAGGCGCCGCAGTAGTGCGTACGATTCACGCCGCTGACGTCGCACCATTGCCGCTGCGCGCTGATGGCCTCGCGCGTGTACAGCGGGTGATGATACACGAAGCGGCGCAGCACTGACCGTTCGTCGACCTGGCTGCCTGGATTGAGCGTGACGCAGTACTGCTCGGGCGTCGACAGTCCCTGCAGTCTATTGAGATCGTAGGTCACCATCGGCGGCGCGTCGGCGTCGGCGGTGAGCAGGTAATTCCACGAGGCGCGGGCTCTCCGCTGCGCCGGCAACACGGAGGCGTCCGTGTGCAGCCAGGCGACGTTGGTCGTGGTCGTGAAGTTCGCGAACACGTCGCGCTCGCGATCGCTCGGATCGGCGAGGAGCGGCAGCACCTGATCACCGTGGCACGCAAACACCACATCGTCGAACGTCATCGACGGGCGGTCGCGGAAGGTCATCGTGACCGTGTCCTCGCTTCGCCGTACCGCCTGAATCACCACGCCCCTGTGGATGCCCCCGGCCACCGACGCCATGAGCTGCGGAATATAGAGGTTGCTGCCGCCGACGACGACCTTCCATGTCGGCTGCGCAGTGAGCGCGAGCAGCCCGTGGTTGTCGAAGAACCGGATGAGCGTCAGCGCGGGGAACGACTTGATCGCGTCGGGCGAGGCTGACCAGATGGCCGACGCCATGGGCAGCAGATATCGACGCGTGAATGCCTCACCGAAGCCGCGCGAGTCGAGAAAGTCGCCCAGCGTCTGGCGGTCGGCGTCAGGCGCATCGAGCAGCGTCGGCGCTTCCCGGTTGAAGCGCGCGATCTCGCGGAGCAGGAACAGGTGCGACGGCCTGACCACGTTCCGGCGTTGCGCGAAGAAGCCGTTGGCGCCACGGCTGCTGTACTCGAGTCCGGTTCCCCGGCACGACACCGCGAACGACATGTCGGAGTCGCGCGTGGCCACGCCGAGTTCGCCGAACAGCCGCACCAGATTCGGGTAGGTGCGGTCGTTGTGCACCAGGAAGCCGGTATCGAGCGGCACCATGCCGTCCGGGCCATCGATGTGAACCGTGTTGGTGTGTCCGCCGAGCCGCTCCTCGCGTTCGAAGAGATGGACTCGGTGGCGGCGGCTCAATAGATAGGCGGCGGCGAGGCCCGAAATTCCTGCCCCGATGACCGCGACGGCTTTCATGCGTCATTAGAAATACCAGTACCATCCGAGTCTGTCAAGCAATTGTCCATGACAACAACTTGACATGCGCCGCCCGCCGCGATACGCTGCCCGATACACGGCGGCTCAAAAAAACGGAGATGTGATGGGACAGACGATCAAACTCGCGGCGCTCGGCGCCGTCGCCTTCATGGTGCTCGACGGTATCTGGCTCGGCGTGCTGATGAAAAACTTCTACCGCAACCAGCTCGCGCCGATCATGCGGCTCGCCGACGGCGGCATCGCGCCCAACTGGCCGGCGGCGTTTGTGGTCTATGTCCTGCTCGGGACGGGCATTGCGCTGTTCGTCATGCCCCGCGCGTCGACGGTCTCGCTCGCCGCCGTCTACGGCGCCCTGTTCGGACTCGTCGTCTACGGCGTCTACGACTTCACCAACTACTCGACGCTTCGGCAGTGGCCGTTCGTGCTGGTGCTGGCCGACGTGGCGTGGGGCGCGGTGGCGTCAGCCGCAGCCGCGGCGGCCGTCCGCATCATGGTCCGGTGAAGAGACCACGCGAGGCGCCGGCGCACTACCCGATCCGCGCTGTCTCCCGGCTGACCGGGATCGGCATCGATACGCTGCGCGCGTGGGAGCGCCGGCACAGCGCCATCACCCCCATCCGCGACGACCGCGGACGCATGTACACCGAAGCCAACATCGCGCGCCTGCGCCTGCTGCGCGGTGCGGTGCAGCACGGGCACAGCATCGGCCGGCTCGCCGGGCTGACTGACGCGGAGCTGCACCACCTCGCCGCGACCGCTCGTGCGGTCGCGGCGCCCGCGGTCGATCCGATGCGACGGGCGGCCGTGGATACGGCAGCGCTCACCGCCGCGCTGCGTAAATACGACGCCGCGGGCATCGACCAGGAAATCACCCGCCTCGCTGCGGTCCTCCGTCCGCTCGACCTCGTCCGGGACGTGTTGATGCCGCTGCTCGCGCAGGTCGGCGATGACTGGCACGGTGGACGCGCCGGCATTGCCCAGGAGCACCTCATATCCGCGACGATACGGAACATCCTCGGCTCCTTCCTCCGGCTGCACTCACGCCGGGATGGACCGGCCCGCCTACTCTTTGCGACCCCTTCCGGCGATCGCCACGAGATCGGCACGCTTGGCGCAGCGATGCTGGCCGCCAGCAGCGGCCTCAGCGTCTCGTACCTCGGACCCGATCTTCCCGCTCGCGACATCGTCGAGAGCGTGACATCCGCGAGCGCACAGGTGCTGGTGCTGGGAATGACGACGGCATCGGCAGGGAAATCGAAGGAGCGAGATCTTCGCACGATCGTCCGCGACCTTCCGCAGGACGTCGAGCTGTGGGCCGGCGGACGCGGCGCCGTGCGTCACGCCGCACTCCTCGGCCGGCGCGGACTGGTGCTGCGCGACTACGACGCCTACCAACAGGAACTCGTCCGCATCGGAGGACGCATCGCATGACCCGCCGGACATTCGTCCGGGCATCGACCCGTTCTTCCTCGATACTCGCTTCCGCTCGTGTGTATGACCTGGCGCGCGTCAACGCCGAGCGAGCACCCGACTACGGCCGCGTCGACATCCGCGTCGACCGCACCTTCACCGCGGGGGGGCGGCCACTCAACCTGTTCCTTGGCGTGCAGAACGTGACCAATCGGCGCAACTTCGCCAGCTACAGCTGGAACCGCCGCAGCAACACGCAGCAGTTCGGCGAGCAACAAGGCATCTTCCCGATCGTCGGCCTCGACTGGCGGTTCTGAATGGCAAGGACTCTCATCGGAGTGATCCTGATGGTCATGGCCACCGAAACCGGCCCGACGCGGAATTCCTTGCGGGTCGGCGAACCGCTGCCCACTCTCAAGGGTCAGTTCCTGACCGGGCGCGACGCCGTTCTGCCTGAGGCGTCCGCGGGCAAAGTGACGCTCATCGCGATGGGCTTCACTTACGCGTCCCGCGTGCCGGTCGAGGCATGGGCTGACTGGTATCGAACCGCGATCGGCTCGAGGACGGACGTCACGTTCTTCGAAGTCCCGATGATTGGCGGCCTCGCGACTCTCGGCCGCTGGTTCATCGACCGAGGGATGCGAGAGGGCACCCCGGTAGAACTCCACGACCACGTCATCACGGTCTATCGAGGCACCCGCGACTGGAAGCAGCGGATCGGCTACGCTTCAGCTCACAAAGACGAGGCCTATCTGATCGTGCTTGACCAGGAGGGTGTCGTGCGCAGGCTGCATCACGGCATGTTCGACAAGTTGCAATCCGACGAACTGAAACGTCTGCTCCCGTCGCTGGCCGACGGACGTCCAAACAAACCGGCCAACCATCCTTCGCTCGACGAGACTTCAAGTGTGGACGGAGGCTGCGCCTGCCAGTTCGGGGCGGCAGGCGGTTCAGTGCCGAGCGCCCACTCGATTTGCTTGCGCCACTGCGGACGCGCCGCGGCGAGC
>JANPCT010000778.1:0-2126 GCA_031431095.1 Acidobacteriota bacterium
GCGGCGCGGCTCGTCGAGGTCATGCTCCTCGGCGTCGTCTCGCTGCGCGCGCGCAGCAAGATCTACTACGACGCCGAGAAAATGCGCGTGACGAACTCGCCGACGGCCAACGACATGCTCCGCCGCGAGTACCGCAACGGCTTCAAGCTCACGTAAGACCGGGCAACCGGCTTCCGCCCTCCGGTAGCCGCTGAACGAACACTCGGGTAATCGGCCGCGCGCCGGTTGCCCGATTGCTGTTTCAGGCGCGGGACGATCGCGAACAGGTCACCTCGCCATCTGAGTGCGCGAACGGGCTATTCTAAGCATGCTGGCCGTCACCGGCTCGGATAGTTACTGTGGTGAGAACCTGCATCCGGTTCGTCGTTCTGCTCATGGTCATCGGGTTCGTCCCGGTGCGCGCCGACCCGGGCAGCGTGCGCATCGCCACGCTGGTGACGGATCGCCATGGGAAGCCGGTCAGCGGCCTGACCTTGAAGGACTTCGAACTGCGCGCGGACGGCGTCGTCCAGAAACTCGTGAGCGTGGAGGCGCGGCGGCCGGAGCCGCGCCGGCTGGCGATTCTGCTCGACGAGTTCCACGTGGAGGGGTCGGACTCGGCCCGCGTGCGCGAGGCGGTCACCCGGTTCGTCACCGAGGGCTTGCGCCAGGACGACTCGCTTGTCGTACTGCGGCCACTTGAATCCCTCACGTCCATTCGACTGACCACGGATCGCGCCGCCGCGCGAGCGACGATCGATCGCTTCGATGGACGGCTCGGTAATCTCGAGCCGCGGTCGAAGCTGGAGGAAGACACGCTCGGCCGGGCGCCCACCCTCGTCGAGGCCGGTCGGGCGCAAGTCGTACTGTCGGCGCTCCGCGCCCTGGCCGCCCAGCTTGGGGCCGTTCCCGGCCGCGCCGCCATCCTGCTCGTCAGCCAGGGCTTCGCCCAACTGCCCCGACGACTGAGCACCGCCCGCGGGCTGCCGGACTTCGGGATCGTCGAACGGTTCGCCAATCGCTACGACGTCCCCGTCTACGCCTTTGATCCACGCCCGGCGTCGGCGGAGAGCGATGCCTCCGCGGTCATGCTTGCCAAGCTGGTTAGCGAAACGGGCGGAACACTCGCGCGCGGTGAGGACATCGCCGGCAGTCTGGGGCGCGCCGGGGCCGAGATCGACGGGGGCTACACGCTCAGCTACGTGCCGACGCACCCGGATGACGGCCTGTACCACCCCGTTCACGTATCGCTGCCGCGGCGAGAGGCGGACGCGCGCAGTCGCGGCGGCTACGTCGCGGTGCCGTCGGCCGAGACACGGCGCGCCATGCTGGAGGCGGCGGACGCGCGCGCGGCGGTGCCGGCGCGGCTGCTGCGCCGTAGCCCGCTGGTGGAAGTCTGGTCCGGCATCACACGCGCGACAGACACCGAAGGGCGTGTCGTGGTGACGTGGAAGCCCGGGAGTACCGGCGGGATCGCCCGGCCGGCGGCAGCCCGCGTCACTCTGAAAGCAACCACGCGCGAGGGCGCGGTGCTCTTCGAGGGGATACTGTCGCCGTTGCGAACAGGCGGCGTTGCTGACGCGACGGCAGCCAACCACGCGGAATTCGACGCCCCGTCGGGCCGCGTCCAACTGGACATGACCATTCTAGGGATCGCCGGGGAGAAACTGGACGTAGACGTGCGCGACCTCGAGGTGCCGGCGACGACGAGCGCAGTGCCGCTGCTGCTGCCGGCGATGCTGATGCCCACGCAATCGGCGCGTGAGTTTCGTGCCGTGATTGCGGACGCTGATCCCGCGCCGGTGCCTGGCCGTGAGTTTCGGCGCACCGAGCGGCTGGTCATTCGCGTACCGGCATACGCGGCGGGCGCGCGCGTGGCCGTGACGGCGCGCCTGCTCAACCGCCTGGCGCAGCCGATGCGCGACCTCGATGCGCTGCCCGATGCCGGTGGAATCGCGCAGTTCGACCTGCCGCTCGCGCCACTCGCGCCCGGCGAATACTACTTGCTCTTCACCGTCGCGGGGCCGTCAGGCCCGATGGATCAAAGGCTCGGGTTCAGGATAACGGGGTGAGTGCGTAGTGCTTGGTGCGCAGCACACAGCACCTAGTCGTGACAAAATCGGCGGGTCGGGAAGACTCAGGCTAGT
>JANPCT010000779.1:0-4532 GCA_031431095.1 Acidobacteriota bacterium
CTGTCCCCATTCCTGCGCGAAGTGGTAGTACCAGGTCTTGCCGGTCTTCGCCTGCAGCAGGTTCTTGTAGACCTCGGGCTGATCCTCGTTGCCCCACGACGTGTACTTCTCGATCTCGTTCAGCATCACGACGTCGGGCGACATTTTCACGATCCAGGATGCGATCCGCTCGGTGCTGTAGACGCCGTCGGTGCCATAGCCGCCGTGATGAACGTTCCACTGCAGCAGGCGCAGGTTGGTGCCGCTTGGTGCCGGCGCGGGTGGTGGCGGCGGCGGCGGCGGCGTGGCGGTCGCGACTCCTTGGGTCGTTGCCTGAATCTTGACGCCCGACGACACCAGCGTCGCATTGGCGCGCATGGGGCTTTGCACCGGCGTCTTGCTGGTGTAGACCAGGGTGGCGTTGCGATAATAGCGAACGCCTACGCCGTCGCTGACGATTTTGAAGACATCCGTCGCCGCATACGCGCCATCGGCGCGGTAGGTGCCGCGTTCACGAATCTCCCACACTCCCCAGCCGAGGCTGAAGGCGTAGTCCACTTCATAGGCAGGCTGCGTGTTGCGGCCGAGTCCTGCCACGAGATGGCCCCCTGTCGTCGTGAATGAGATCGAACCCGCGGTGAACTGCTGATCGCCGACTGCGCCGGCATCGGGGCATCCATCGCAGCCGGCCGACTTCTGCAACGCGCTGCCGCTCGCCGTGGCATTGACGACGGACGTCCACGTCATCGCGCTGGTCGAGGTGGTTGGCGCGATCGGCGCCGTCACCGTGCCGACTACATCGGTCGTCGCCGTGACGGCGGCGCCGGTCGTGACCAGCGCGACGTCGACCCCCAGTGAACCGGCCGCGGCGATTCGGCTCGTGTAGATCACCGCCCCGTTACGGTAGTACTTGACGACGCCGGCGTCCACGCTCACGGAAAAGAGATCGGTCGCCGCGAAGGTGCCATCGAGTCGATAAATTCCCGCTTCGCGGATCTCCCACGAACTGCCGCCTGAAAACCTGAAGGCGTAGTTGATCCGGTATCCCAGGCTGCCGCTCGCGTTCTGACCAAGGCCGGCGTCGAGGGAAAACCCCGGCGTGACGAGGAACGACGCCGTGCCGCTCGTGAACTGCTGCACGCTGACGCCGCCCGCGTCCGCACATCCCGAGCAGCCGCTCGTCTTCGCGATGGTGCCGCCTGAAACCGCCGCCTTCGTCACCGCGGTCCACTGCACCGGACTTGGTGCCGCCGTCGCCGGAACGGCGGCGGCAAGCAGGATGGCGCAACCGGACAGCGCCGAGCGGACAGAACGGTAGTCAAGAATCATGGGTGCCTGGCATTTCACGTAAGCTCGCGCGCTGCGATTGATTTGGGTGATAGCGGCCACGAGCCGCCACTGCCTCCAAGGCAAAAAAGCGACCACCGCGCCGCAACCGTCAACTGACCACCATCCAAGGCCGTGAGCGACCAGTCCATTTGTTCGAGACAGCCTCAGCTCGGCCGCAAAAGTCTAAGCCAATTCGTCGATTTTCCGGTAGTGCTGAGTTGTGGACCCTTCATCGATGCGGGTCCAGGTGGCGGGTGAACGATGTCGGGGCGATCGCTGCGGAAGCGACGCACGTCCCTCGCCCGATTACAGAATTTGTTCTGACGACGCAAAATTGCGGGACGCGTCCCGCTGAAAACAACCCCGGCGTCCGTCTATATACTGCGCAAGGCAGTGTGCCGGAGGACTCCATGGCCGACGTGAAAGTCATCGCCTACTTCATGCACGAACACGAACAGGCGGTTGCCACTGCGGCGGTCAAAAACGCCCAGGTCACCGACAGCTATGTCCTCGGCGAGATCGACGAATCGCAAGTTCCCGCTCTCGAGCGGGCGGGCCTCATCGTCGAGCGCGTGCTGCCGCCGGTCGCGAATCCGGTTGACGGCCTGACGCGTGTCTTCGAAATGCGGGGTCCGAGGGCCACGGCGCGCGCGCGGCGTCGCTCTCCCGGCGCCGCCAGACGGTCGGGGCCAGCGATCGTGGACCCACTCCACCCGCAGTTCTATTTGATCCGGGTCTCGGGGCCACTGCTCCGTGAGTACCGCAATCGGCTCGCGGCTGCAGGCGTGGTGCCGTCGGAGCGGCTCGACGCCGCGACCTACGTCGCGAAAATCTCACCGGCGCAACTCGCCGCCGTGCAGGCGCTGGAGTTCGTCACCGGACTTACCGTTTACGGCGCGAGGGAAACCGAAATGGCCACGTCGGCGTTTGGCGCGCGCGAGACCGCGCCCGTGTCGCCGACCGGTGCCACGCCGATGCGGACGTACGATCTGCAACTGCACGATGCCGCAGACCTCGCGCAGACGGTGGCCGCGATCGAGCAGCTCGACATATCGATCGCCGGGGCGAAGGGGCGCAAGATCCGCTTCTACGTGCTCGAAACGGAGGCCGAGGCCGCCATCGCGCAGATCCGCGCCCTCCCTGCCGTGCGCAAGGTCGAGCCGTACATCGAGCCCGAGCTCCACAACGACGTCGCGCGCGTGCTGCTCGGCATCGACGTGGCCGCGGTATCTCCGCCGGTCGCGCAGTTGACGGAGACCGGCGCCGGACAGGTGATCGGCATTGCCGATACCGGCCTGGACGACACGCATCCTGACTTCGCCGGACGCATCGCCAGCCTGATTGCGCTCGGACGGCCCGGGGACGCGACCGATCCGCACGGGCACGGTACCCATGTCGCCGGAACGGTGCTTGGCAGCGGCACCGCGTCCGCCGGCATGCATCGCGGCGTCGCCCCGGCGGCAACGCTGGTGTTTCAGTCGCTGCTCGACGCCACTTTCAAACTCGGCGGACTCCCGCTCGATCTCGGCGACCTCTTCGAGGAGGCGTACCAGAACGGCGCGCGCATTCACAACAACAGTTGGGGCGCCGTCGTCGATTCCGAGTACACGATGAACTCGCACGAAGTTGACGAATTCGTCGCCAAACGGCGCGACATGCTCGTCGTGATCTCCGCGGGCAACGAAGGCCAGGCGGCGCAGCGGCTGCACGCCCAGGTCGGCAGCGTGGACTGGCTCTCGATTGGCGCGCCGGCATCGTGCAAGAACGCCATCACCGTCGGCGCGTCGCGCTCGAGCCGCACCGCCGGCGGCTTGTCGACGCTGACGTATGGCGTGGCATGGCCGAGCGCGTTTCCCGACGGCCCCATCGCGAACGACGCGGTCTCTGGCGACGCCGAAGCGCTCGCTGGATTCAGCAGTCGCGGGCCCTGCACCGATCGCCGCGTCAAGCCCGACATCGTCGCGCCGGGCACCGACATCCTCTCGACGAAGTCCTCGCGCGCACCGCTGCACCGCTTCTGGGGACCCGGGCCTTCGCCGCAGTACGCCTACATGGGTGGCACGAGCATGGCGGCGCCGCTCGTCGCCGGCTGCGCCGCGCTCGTCCGTGAGTACTACATGACGACGCGTCATCATGCGAAACCCAGTGCGGCGCTGCTGAAGGCCACCCTGATCAACAGCGCTCGAACCCTGACCGGTGCGTCGGCCGTCGCCGACTTCAACGTCCTGCCGAACATGCATCAGGGGTGGGGGGCCGTCGACATGCGCCTCGCCTATCCGAATGCGGCGCAGCCGAACCTGCGGCTCGAGTTCGTCGACGACTGGCAGAACCCCGCGAAAGCCTTCGGCGTTACCGGCCAGCGGCGGCGGTTTCAGGTCGGCGTCGCGGCCGGACAGCGCCTCAGCATCTGTCTCGCCTACACCGACGCGCCCGGGCGCGCCCTGCAGAACAACCTCAATCTGCTCGTCGAGCCGCCGGGCGGTTCGAAGATCGTCGGCAACCAGAACCTGCCGCTGTCGCTTCAGCCGATGGATCAGGACAACAACGTCGAGGTCGCGCGCATCGCCGCCCCCGTCGCCGGCAACTATCTGATCCAGATCTCGGCGTCCAACCTGTTGACGGCCGAGCAGGATTTCGCGCTGGTCGTCACCGGCGCGCTCACCACCAAGCTCATACCCGTTTAGGGGTCTGCCATGTTCAAAGTGCACGCGTTGCAGGCGGCATTCGGCGATAGCCTGATCCTCGAATTCGGCACCTCGTCACAGAAGCGCTTCGTGCTCATCGACGGCGGGCCCGAGGGCACGTACGGCGCGACCCTCCGCAGCCAGCTGACACAGATCGCTACCGCGGGCGGCCGCCTCGAGCGAGTCATCCTGAGCCACGTCGACGGCGATCACGTCGTCGGTCTGCTGGAGCTGTTCTCAGAGCTGCGAACCAACCAGGCGCCGATCGCGGTTGACGCGCTGTGGCACAACTCGTTTGCCAAGACGATTGACGATGGCCCGAACAACATCGCGGGCCGCGTCCACACCATGCTCGCCAACGTCGCCGGTGCGAACGGGGTGATGGGTGCGACGAGCGATGAGATCAACACCATTGCCGACGGTAACAAGCTGCGCCAGGACGCGCTCGTGCTCGGGATTTCCTTCAACGACGGCATGAGCCAGAGCAATCTCGTCTCGCTCGACACATCCCCCGGTCCGCTGACGTGGGGCAATCTCACC
>JANPCT010000780.1:0-5473 GCA_031431095.1 Acidobacteriota bacterium
GTCGAACATCTCGGCGCCCGCGGCGACGTCGTCAAGGTCACGCCCGGGTATGCCCGCAACTACCTCCTGCCGCGCAAGCTCGCGCTGGCGGTGACGGAGAACAACAAGCGCCAGATCGAGCGCGAGAAGAAGCTCGCCGAAGCGCGCGACATGGAAGAGAAGTCGGCTGCCGAGGCCGTCGCCGCCCGGCTCGGCGCGCTCGACGTCGAGATCGCGCGCCGCACCGGGGAGAACGACGCGCTCTACGGCTCCGTCACCTCCGCCGATATCGCGCAGGCGCTGAAGGACAAGGGTTTCGAGGTGGACAAACGCAAGATCCAGCTCGGCGACCCGATCAAGACGCTCGGCGAAAGCACCATTCCCGTGAAGATCCACCGCGAGGTGATCGCGCAGATCAAGGTGCGCGTGGTTTCGGACAAGAAATAGTTCGTCGTTTGTCGTTTGTGGCTGGCCGGGATCGGGTCCAGCGCCCCGAATTCGGCCAGCCGCCAGCTGCGGGATGGCGGCGTCTGCGTTCTGCGTCCGGCCTCTGCCGCGGCTCTGGTTTCTTCGCGTCAGCGCGCCGGGCGATGCCGGCGATCGATGCTATATTCTCATCTCCCCGCCATGCCCGAAGCCCTCGCTCCTGCCGCTCCCGAACGCGCACTTCCCCACAACCTCGAGGCCGAGAAGTCGGTACTCGGCGCGATCCTGATTCACAACGAGGCCTTCAATCACGCCGCGGAGCTGATCGACTCGCGTGATTTCTTTCGCGACGCGCACCGGCGCATCTTCGACAAGATGGTCGCGCTCAGCGAGCGCAACGACGCCATCGATTTCATCACCCTGAAAGAGGAGCTGGCGCGGGCGGGCGATCTGGAAGAGGTCGGTGGCCCCGCGTATATCGCGTCGCTGGCCGACGGCGTGCCGCGCACCGCCAACGTCGAGCACTACGCCCGCATCGTCAAGGAAAAGGCGACGCTCCGCAATCTGATCCACTCCGCGAACCGCATCCTGTCCGACGCCTATCGCGCCGAAGAGGACGCGGAAGTGATTCTCGACGGCGCCGAGAGGGCGATTTTCGAGATCGCCGACGATCGCATCCGCGAGGGCTTCGTGCCGCTGCGCGACCTCGTGCAGAGCAGCTTCGCGACGATTGAAAAACTGCAGCAGCACAAGGGGCTGGTCACGGGCGTGCCGACCGGCTTCATCGATCTCGACGAGATGACCTCCGGCCTGCAGCCTTCCGACCTGGTGCTCGTCGCGGCGCGGCCGTCGATGGGCAAGACCAGCTTCGTGCTCAACATCGCGCAGCATATCGGCACGCAGACCGACATGACGGTCGGCTTTTTCTCCCTGGAAATGTCGAAGGAGCAGCTGTTCATGCGCATGCTGACGGCCGAGGCGCGCATCGACGCGCACCGGTTCCGCAGCGGCTTCCTCAACGAGAAGGATTACGGCCGTCTGTCGCACGCGCTCGGCACGCTGGCCGAGGCGCGGGTGTTCATCGACGACACGGCGTCGGTCGGCGTGCTGGAGATGCGCGCCAAGGCGCGGCGGCTGAAGGCGGAGCACGGCCTGCACCTGCTGATCGTCGACTACATCCAGTTGATGCAGGGGCGCGGCCGCTTCGAGAGCCGGCAGGCGGAGATCGCGTCGATCTCCCGCTCCCTCAAGGGGCTGGCCAAGGAGCTGAAGATCCCGATCGTCGCGCTGTCGCAGCTGTCGCGCGCGTCGGAGACCCGCGCCGATCACCGGCCTCAGCTCTCCGACCTGCGCGAGTCCGGCGCTCTCGAGCAGGACGCCGACGTCGTCATGTTCATCTACCGCGAAGAGCAGTACCGCGGCGCCGACGGACAGCCGAACCAGGCAGCCGAAGGGGTCGCCGAAATCATCATCGGCAAGCAGCGCAACGGACCGGTCGGCACTGCCAAGCTCGCCTTCATCAAGGAGCACACGCGATTCGAGAACCTCGCGCAAGGGGCGGCATGACGCCGGACTCCGGCGGCTGGAGGTTGCAGGCTGGGAAGCAGGCGCCCAGCCGCACGCAGCCATGAATCGGCCGACTGTTGCTCGTGTTGACCTGACCGCGATCGACAGCAACCTCCGTGCGATCGTGTCGTTTCTGTCCCACGCGCCGGCTGCCAGCCTCCAACCTGCGGCCTCCGGCGGCCAGCCTCCCCGCGTCATCGCCGTCGTCAAAGCCAATGCCTATGGGCATGGCGCAGCGGAGGTGGGCCTGACGCTCGAGCGGGCCGGCGCGGCGATGCTCGCCTGCGCCGACATCGAGGAGGGCATCGTCCTCCGCCGTTGCGGCGTGCGCATTCCGATTCTGGTGTTCGGCGCGCTCGGCGTCAGCGATCTCGGCGGTGTCTTCGAGTTCGATCTCACACCGACCATCTCCACCCCGTCGGCCGGTCAGGCTCTGGCAGCGGCAGCAGAAAAACACTTCGCGCGCAGCGCCACTGCCGCGGCCATCGGCTCCGCCTCGCCATCCGCGCGGACCGGCGAAGGCGCCGCGGATCGGCGCCTTCACTGCCACCTGAAGATCGACACAGGCATGAACCGGCTCGGATTCCGGCACGACAATCTCGAGCGGACGCTGCCGCAGATCGCCAGGAGCGAGCACCTCGCGATCGACGCCGTCTACACCCACTTCGCCACGGCCGACGACCCCGAGCATCCGGCGTTCGGCGAACAGCGGGAGCGGTTTGCGCAGGCGCTCGCGGCGTTGCCGTCGCTCGGCATCGACGCAAGGTGGCGCCACGCCGCCAACAGCGCGGCGCTGCTGCGCGACGAGCGCGTCTGGTACGACTTCGTCCGGCCCGGACTGCTCTTATACGGCATCGTCCCGCCACCGCTCGCCGCGCTGCTGCCGCTGCGACCTGCCCTGTCACTGCATAGCCGTATCGTGCACGTGAAGGGCATACGCGCCGGCGAAGGCACCGGCTATGGGCTCAACTCGAAGGTTGATCGCCCGGCAACGATCGCGGTCGTCCCCGCCGGCTACGCCGATGGCCTCGATCGCCGCATGGCCGGCCGCAGCTCCATGCTGGTACGCGGAAAACGCGTACCCGTCGTTGGTTCCGTGTGCATGGATATGACGATGATCGATGTGACCGGGATGGATGTGGCGACGGGCGATGACGTGGTGATCGTGGGGCAGCAGGGCGGCGAGTCGATCGGCATGCGCGAAATCGCCGCATCGATCGGCACGATTCCGTACGAGTTGCTCTGCCGCGTCGGCACGAGGATTGAACGGGTCTACGATCGACAATCCGTGAGTCTCCAATCGCCAAGCGCCAATCGCCAATGAAATTGAAAACTGTCTACTCCTGCCAGGAGTGCGGCGCGCAGTCGCAGAAGTGGCTGGGGCGCTGCGCCGAGTGCGGCGCGTGGAATTCGCTGGTCGAGGAACGCCCAGTCCCGGCCACGCCAGGTGGTGGTGCGGCGTCGGCCAGCGCGGGCGCGCGCTACTCCCTGGCGGCCACGGCGGGGCCGCGGCTGTACGAAGAGATCGACACCCTCGTGTCGGCACGCCTCACGACCGGCATCGAGGAATTCGATCGCGTCCTGGGTGGCGGTGTCGTGCCCGGGTCTCTTGTTCTGATCGGCGGTGAACCCGGGATTGGCAAATCGACGCTGTTGTTGCAGGCCGCCGCGCATTTCGCCAGCACCACGGGACCGGTGCTCTACAGCTCGGGCGAAGAATCCGAGCACCAGATCAAGTCACGCGGTCAGAGACTCGGCGTGGAACGCGCGCCGCTCTACCTGCTCGCCGAGACCTGCCTGGAGCGCATCCTCGAAGAGATCGCGCGGCTGCGCCCGTCGCTGGTCATCGTCGATTCAATCCAGACGGTGTTCTCGCTCAAGTTCCAGTCCGCCCCTGGGAGTATCGGCCAGGTCCGCGAGGCCGCCACCCAGCTGCTGTTCGCGGCGAAGGGGCAGAACATCCCGACGTTCCTGGTCGGCCACGTCACGAAGGACGGCAGCCTCGCCGGCCCGAAGGTGCTCGAACACATCGTCGACACGGTCCTCTATTTCGAGGGGGAAAAGCACCACTCGCACCGCGTCGTGCGCGCCGTGAAGAACCGGTTCGGCGCCGTCAGCGAGCTTGGCGTGTTCGAGATGAGCGGCAAGGGGCTGAAGGGTGTGCCGAACGCATCGGCGCTGTTCCTGGCGGAACGGCCGAAGAACGTGTCGGGCTCGGCGGTGCTGTGCTGCATGGAAGGTTCGCGTCCGCTGCTCGTCGAGGTGCAGGCGCTGGTCAGCACGAGCTCCTACGGGAACGCCAAGCGCATGGCGAGCGGCATCGACCAGAACCGCCTCTCCCTGCTGCTCGCGGTGCTCGAGAAGCGGGCGGGGCTGAACCTGCTCGGTGAAGACGTCTTCATCAACGTCGCCGGCGGCATGACAGTCGACGAGCCCGCCGCCGATCTCGCCGTCGTCGCGGCGGTCGCCTCGAGCCTGCGCAATCGTCCAATCCGCGCGGGGACGGCGGTGTTCGGTGAAGTCGGGCTCGCGGGGGAAGTGCGGAGCGCTCCGCAGGCCGCGCTCCGCCTGCGGGAAGCGGCGCAGATGGGATTCACCCGCGTCATCGTCCCCGACGGCAACATCGGCTCGGACGAAGCGCCCGCCGGGTGCGAGCTGGTGCACGTGAAAAATGTCGGCGAGGCCCTCGACCAGCTGATGGACTGGTAGGGCGCGATCACGGCACGTCGATCGACAGCGGCACCACCACGGTGCCCCAGTGCAGCACCAGTTCGGCGTGTTTCGCGGCGACGACAGGGAAATAGAAGGCCAGCGTCTCCATCGGCGAACCGGCGCGCGGCGTGACCTCGAGTGCGAGCACATCCTGCTCCGCCACAGACTGATACCGCGTGTGAAAGATCGGATGCGCGCGGTTGAGGATGATGGTCCATGTCGCGGCTCCGGGCTTCGCCCACACCGAGTAGGTGCCGGCCGGCAGCGTCCGCCCTTCAATCGTGATGTCAGTGGAGGTGGAGATCGTGGTGCAGTCGTCGGCGCCGGGGCACCAGACGTGGTCGTACGGCACCAGCGCGCCGAACAGCTCGCGCCCTCGCGCCACCGGCCGGTTGTAGTCAACGGTGATGGTCGTCCCTGCCACCTGCTGCGTGACGATGCCGTGCTGGCTGGCCTTGATAGCCGGTGCAGCCTGGACGAAGAGCCCGATGAGCGCAACGGCCGGCAGGAGAGAGGACATGCGTTCATCTTATCGCGGCGATCCGCGGACCGCCTCCGCGGCTCGCGCGAATGCAATAAGCTGAGAGCCGTCTCGGTCGTATTGCGGAGGATTCATGCGGGTGTCCAGGTCATTAGTCATCATTTTTCTCTCACTCGCCGGCGCGGGCGCGCTCGTGGCGCAGGGCGGCGGACAGGCACAGGGCGCAGGACGCGGACAGGGCCGCGGCGGTGGTGGCGGTCGCGCGGGATGGGTCACGATCGCTGAAGGGCAGGAGTGCCCCCCGGGCAC
>JANPCT010000781.1:0-3358 GCA_031431095.1 Acidobacteriota bacterium
CGTCGAGGAAGAGTGTGCCGTGATGGGCGAGTTCGAACCGCCCGAGCTTGCGCTGCCCGGCGCCGGTGAAGGCGCCCTTCTCGTAGCCGAACAGCTCCGATTCGATCAGCGTCTCGGGCAGCGCCGCGCAGCTCACCTTGACGAACGGTTTGGCAGCGCGCGGCGAGTTGTAGTGGATGGCCTGGGCTATCAGCTCCTTGCCGGTGCCGGAATCGCCGCGAATCAGCACCGTGGTATTGGTCCGCGTGACCTGCATCATCTGCTCGCAGACGGCGTGCATGGCGCGGCTGGTCCCGAGGATGTGCGAGAAGTCGTAGCGCTCGCGCAGTTCGCCCTGCAGCCGGACGTTCTCCTGCACCAGCCCCTCACGCTCGGCCTCGAGCAGGCGCTGCACCTTGATCGCCTGCGCGATCATCGAGGCGACGACCCCGAAGAATTTGCCGGTCCGCTCGTAGTCCCGTTCCGCCTTGAAGCGCAGCTCGATGCACAAGACGCCGGTGGCGCGGCGGTTCAACAGCAGCGGCACGCAGACGAACGTGCGTTCATCGTCCCCGGCGCGGCGCTCGCCGAGCCCCGGCTCACTGCTGGCCCGTGGCACGACAACGGTCCGGCCGGTCGTGAGGACCTGCCGGGCCAGCGCGCCGCCGGGCACGCCGGCCTGCCAGGCCCGATCGCGCCCGACCCCCATCGCCGCCACCACGTCCAGCGGCAGCCGCTCGGCCGCCGCCAGCGCCACCGCGCTGCGGCGCGCGTCGTGCGATTTTTCGAGAATCTCGAGCACGCGGTGAAGCGAGGCCTTGAAGTTGGTGGCGTTGGCGAGGGCCTGGCTCACCTCGAGCAGCGACGTCAACTTGCGGGTCTCGCTGGTCGGCCGCGCGGCGGCCGGGTCGAGGCGCCGCCCGCTCCCGGCCGGGCGTGTGTCATTCAATGTGCTCATCGTCGCCTACCCCGTGTTCTGCATGCCGGCCGCGACGCCGCTGATGGTGATTTTGAGCGCCTTCTTCAGCACCGCCGCGGCGTGCTCGCGCGCTTCCGCGTCGAGCGGCGGGCCGGCCAAGGCGCCCTCCGTCGGATGGCTTAGATTCGCCAGCCGCCGCAGCAGCTCAATCTGCACGAGGTGGATCGGATCGACGTACGGGTTGCGGACGTCGATCGAGCGCCGCAGAGTGTCGTGGTCGGCCAGCAGCGCGTCCTGCTCGGTAATCGTCAGCAGCGCGCGCGTCGCCTGCGCCAGCCGCAATCGCAGCGCAGCGGCCATCGGCTGCAGCTCGGGCGGCGACAACTGGCGGTCGTACTCGGCCGCGATCCGCGGGTCGGCCTTGGCCAGGGTCATCTGCAGCAGATCGACCAGCGAGCGGAAAAAGGGCCATCGGCGATACATCCCTGGGAGCGCCGCCCGATCAGCTTCCGGCAGACAGTCGCCGCACAGCTCCTCCGCCCCAAGCCACGATGCGAGCAGCAGCCGTGTTTGCATCCATGCGAACTGCCACGGGATAGCGCGGAGGCCGGCAATGCCATCGCCCGCGCCACGCCGCGACGGTCGGCTGCCGATGTGCAGCCCGTCGAGTTCCGCCTCGGGCGTCACCGCGCGGTAGTAGCGCAGGAAGGCGGGGTCGTCGTAGACCACGCCGCGGAAGCCGGCCTGCGCAGCCGTGGCCAGGCGATCCATGATCCCGCGCCACTCGGGTCGCACCTCGGACGGCGCTGACAGCGTCGCATCGAGCGTCGCCGCGGTGTAGAGCTCGAGGGTCCGCAGCGCGACGCCGCGCAGGCCGAACCTGGCGTGGATCATCTCGCCCTGCTCGGTGACGCGCAGCGTCCCGTCAATCGATCCGGCGGGTTGCGACTGGATCGCCAGGCCGGTCGGTCCACCGCCGCGGCCGACGCTGCCGCCGCGGCCGTGAAACAGCGTCACCGCGACACCGTGCGCGCGGCCGGCGGCGACGATGGCTTCCTGCGCCTTGTAGAGATCCCACGCCGCCGCAACGCGCCCGATCTCTTTCGCGGAATCGGAGTAGCCGAGCATGACCTCCTGGCGATCGCCGGCCGCGGCGACGCGCGCGCGGTACCAGTGGATGGACAGCAGCCGATCGACGACAGCCCCTGCCGCGCGCAGGTCGCGCGCGGTCTCGAACAGGGGGACGACGCGCAGCGGCGGGTCGATCCCGGCGCGGCGCTGCAGGTATTCGACGGCGAGGACGTCCGACGGCTCGGCCGCCATCGTGATCACGTAGGCGCCCAGCGACTCGGGCGCAATCGCCGCCAGCGCCTGGAAGGTCTGCAGCACTTCCGCGGTTCGCGGGTTGTACGGCAGGCTGCCGTGACCGGGCGGAACCCCGTCGGCCAGCGCGGACACCAGGAACGCGACGCGGGCCTCCTCCGGCCACTCCGCGTATCCGGGTTGTCCGCCGTGCCGCGCGATCAGGTCGATGGCCTCGGTGTGACGCGCTGCGTCCTGCCGGACATCGAGCCGCACCAGGGTCAGCCCGAAACAGGCGAGGCGCCGGAGCACGTCCAACAGTGCGCCGTCGGCAATCAGCCCGCAACCGGTCTCGTGCAGCGAGTCGAAACACAGGCGCAGCGGCCGCTCGAGATCGGACGCCGTGCGGTAGACCTCCACGCCCGGCGGGCCGCCGCGGCCTCCCGGCCGCGTCGACATTTGATCCTCGATCGCCCGCCGGGTCGATTCGAGGCCGCGCTGGACGGTGCGAAGCAGCGCGCGGTACGGCTCCGACGCGCCCGCGGTACAGGCGCGCAGCGCCGGGCTGGCCTCGGGCATCGACAAATCCTCGCCGAGCGCCGCCACGTCGCGCGCGTACATGGTCAGCGCAATCCAGCGCGATCCGAGGCAGGCGCGGCGTGTCACTTCCGGCGTAATGGCGGGATTGCCGTCGCGATCGCCGCCGATCCAGGACCCGAAGCGAATCGGCGCGGCGTCAAGCGGCAGCCCCGTGCCGGTCGCGGCCAAGAGCTCCCGATCGAGGGAGCGCAGATACTCCGGCACGGCATCCCAAATCGTGTCCTCGAACACCGCCAGCGCCGAGCGGACCTCGTCGAGCGGCGACGGGCGCTCGCGGCGCATCTCCTCGGTCGCCCACGCCGCGGTGATCTCGCGCCGCAGCCCGTCGAGCAGCGTGCGCCGCTCCAACGGAGTGGCGTCGGTGCGGTCGAGATTCGCCAGCCCGCCGGCAATCGCGCTGTATTTCCGCTGCAGCGTGCGCCGCATCATCTCGGTCGGGTGCGCGGTCAGCACCAGTTCGATGCGCAACGCCAGGACCGCCTCGTGCAGCCGAACGGCTCCCACGGCCGACGCCAGCCGCGGCAAGGTATCCTCGAGCGACTTCGGCTGCGGCGTTGC
>JANPCT010000782.1:0-6740 GCA_031431095.1 Acidobacteriota bacterium
CATGCGCGCCCCCGTCGACGCGCGGCCTGCATCAGTTGGTCGACTCGCGGCCGCAGTTCGCGGTCGCCGATGGGACGGCAGCGACCGCTTTCCAGCAGCAGATATCGCGTGCACACCGAGTCGAGGTCGTGCATGCGGTGAGAGGAGATTAAGATCGCGGCACCATCGGCGCGCCAGCGCCTGACCCGTTCGGTCAGCCAGGCGCTGCCATCCGGGTCCAAGCCCTCCCACGGCTCATCGAGAATAAGGATGTCGGCTTCGTCGGGGGAGAGGAGAACGCGAAGGCCCAACAACTGTCGCGTTCCCCGCGACAGCTGCCCTATCGGCCGGCGATCGCCATGCGCGACGCCGAACAGAGAAGCCCATCTGCGCACTGGAACCGATGGAGGCAGGCTGACCTCTCCACCGAAGTAACGAATTCGTGCGCGATCCGGATGGGCCGGAGATGACCATCGCACCGAGCCACTCTCGGGGATCACCAGTCCCGCGGCAATGCGGAGCAGCGTTGTCTTGCCGGCGCCGTTCGCGCCGATCAGTCCGACGGCTTCGCCCGCGCGCACCTGCAGCCATGTCTGGTTCAGCACCGATCGGGCCCCGAAGGCCTTCTTCACGGCGGCAAGCTCGAGACGTGTGTTCATGCGCGATCCACCAGGTAAATGTCGAGGGTGTCAGGGCTGCGCCATACGACGAGGAGCAACAGGCCGGCGACGAGACCGGCAGCCGCGATCGTCACCGCCGGCAGAAAGGTCCGAGGGCCAAGGAGGAGAAAGGGGCAGAGGACGAGCGTGAGTGTCTGACTACCGAGGGTCTGCCACGTCGATGCAGCACCTGCCGCAGGGGGCAACAGATCCGCGCGAGCGACCAACAAGCTGAGAAGAACTGCGACCCATACCACGCCCGCGGCACCGCGAACGAGCATGAACCCGGCCACCCACGACACCGCCGAGACGATGAAGAACGCGACGAAGCGACTGCCGGCCAATGCGGAAACCGCTGCCGGACTCCCCTGGAGATACGCGGCTCCTGAAAGACACAACCAACCAGCCAACCCGGGGGCAACCGAGACGAGCCAGTGGCACGCCACGGCGCGCGTGCGGTTGCGCCCGGCGCCGAGCATCGGATCGAAGTGCCCGCGCCGCGCGCGCCCTAGAAAGCCGGTCGAGGCCATGAACATCTGCGCGATCAACAGCATCCCCAATCCCGAATCCAACTCTCCCGGACTCATCGTCGTCGTCCACACACCGAATCCGGAGATGAGCAGAAGGATCGCGAAGGCGTAAGTCGGATGAAGGTCCATCGCCGCGAAGAAGCGCAACGCCGATGGTCTCGTCATGGATGCACTTCGACGATCATTCCTGCGCTCGTCAGGAGAACCGCGCGTTGAGACGATGCCCGCAAAATCAACCGCGCGGGTTCGGAGAGTGCGGTCATGCCGATCGACTGGCCCGCGGATCCATAGCGTGCGAGCAGCCAGCCCCCGGGTTGATCCGGTTCGCCAGGAGGCCTCTTGCCGCTGCCCAACACCAGCAATCCGCCGGTCTCGTCAATGTAGGCGTCGCGAACAGGCCGGGGCGGGTTTTCAGACGTGAGCAGGACCGCGGCGGGCACCACGTCGAGTCCGGACAGCTCGAGCCGACGGGTGCGTCCTGACCGGTCGATAAGCGCCACGGCGGCTTCGTCGGGAAACCAACAGGCCCGCTCATCTGCGCGGCTGATGCCGCACGAAACCATGTTCAGTGCTGCCGCGGACGCACGCGCCAGCCCGTCGAAGCTCCTCGTCGTCACACGGCTCCAGGGGTGCGGGTCGGGATCTCCCGGGCTGCCGGCGAGTAGCGCCGGGGCAGGCGATGTGAAGTCCGCGCGCTGGTACAGGAGAAGATCCCCTGAGGCGAACAGCCCGAGATGCGCGGACGGCAGTGGTATTTCGCGGGCGATACGACCGTCTTCCTCGAGCCGCACGAGTGCCCGCCTCCCCTTCAGCGACCACATTGATCCATCCTCCAGTTGCGCGAGGCCCCAACACTGGTCGGCAGGTCCGAGCTGCAGCGGGATGCGCCGCGCTCGACGTGCATCAAGATCCACCCGAACCATGGCGTTACCGCCTGCCAGCAACCACACCACGCCCGCTCGATCCTCGACGCGTCCGCCGATGACCTCCGCACCGATGACGGGCCCGAACAGCGGAAGCAGCAAAGGCGTCGAGGCCGGCGTGTCTGTGCATCCCTACATCCCCACCAGCTTGACGCGGACGCACTCGGTGTAGTCCAGCTCGCAGTCCAGTCCCGCCGCCCAGCGGTACCAGAAGTTGTCGACCTTTGCCGCCGCGGTGTAGCAGTCCGCGAGCGCGGTCGTACAACCCGCCATTGCCGGACGCGCATCGGCCAGGAACGCGCCGCACACCATCAGGACAAACACGATCTTCTTCACCATTCGACTGCTCCAGACTGAGGCCGTGGCGCGTACCCCTGCAGACCATCTGCCCTGCCCGCGCCCGCCTGTTGCGCCGGAGGCAAACCGGCCACATGGTCCGGTCGAAACCGGAGATATGCATTCAGCGTGTGATACGAAATTCCAAGCTCTCGGCAGGCCTGCCGCTTGTTGTTGGCGCAGCGTTCGAACACCATGCGCGCGTAGCGACTGCCCCACGTGCGCATCGAGTCGAACTCCCGGAAGGACGGCAGCAGCACCTGCGAGTACCCGTCGAGCAAAGCCGGCGGCAGATCCTCCAGCTGCAAACGGTCGGAATCCGCCAGCGCGACGGCGCGCTCGATGACACGTTCGAGCTCTCGCACGTTGCCGGGCCACCGGTAGGCCACCATCGCATCTGCCGCCGCCTGTGACAGCCGCAGTCGCCGAAACTCCCGATGCCGCTCCAAAAAATATTCCGCCAGCTCCAGAATGTCTTCCACCCTCTCCCGCAACGGGGGCACGACGATGTCGACGCCGTGGAGGCGGTAGAAGAGATCGAGGCGGAATCGACCCTGTGCCACCAGATCGCCCAGCGGTTGATTCGTCGCCGCGATGATCCGCGTGTCGACACGGCGCCCGCCGACGCCGCCAACTCTCTCGACGGACATTTCCTGAATTGCGCGCAGGAGCTTGGCTTGCGCGGCGGCTGACAGGTCCCCCACTTCGTCGAGGAACAAGGTTCCACCCTGCGCGTGCTCGAACTTCCCCATCCGGCCGCGCACACCGGTTGCGGTGCGGTCCTCGATGCCGAACAACTCCGCTTCCAGAAGCGTTTCGACGATGGCGGCACAGTTCACCGCGACGAACGGTCCCTCGCGGCGTGGCGACAGGTCATGAACCTGTCGCGCCACCAATTCCTTGCCGACGCCGCTCTCTCCCTCGATGAGGACCGTGAACGCGGTGGCGGCGACTCGCTCAATCCGCGCACGAACCGAACGAATCCCCGCGCTGGAGCCGATGATGGGCGCCGCGCCATCCCGCGACGTCGCCGTGCCGGCGCTCGGCCCAAGCAGTCCGCCCCGCTGGGCGCGATCCAGAATCATCACCAGCGCGGCAAGATGCCGAGCCGAATCGAGCAGTTTCAGATCCCAATCGTCGAACGCGCAGCTCCCTTCGTCAAAGGTCGCATCGATGGCGCCTATCGTGATCTCTCCGGATACAACCTCCATGGAGATCGCGCTCGCCGCCGGACGCGGCGTCGGCGGACCATCACGCAGGACCACCTCACGCGCGTCGATCAACCGACAGAGCTCCGCTTCGAATTGCTGGCGGACATATCGCGCCTCTCTGCAACCCGGCAGGGCGGCCGCCACCGTCGCCAGCAGCGCAGCCACGCCTCGACGACGATCGGTCGCACGACACCATCCGCGATCCATTGCGCCTCCGTTCTGGGTTGAGGCCTGGCACCGATCCAAGGGCGATGCCACATCACGCGGGGAGAAAACGCCAATCATTTCGTCGCCTTCACGGAATGCAGCGCCGGCGCCTTCGATGCTGCGGGTAGCGAGTCCCCATCACACGTCTGTTCCATCGAGCTGATGAGCCCATCTCCGGGAAGCCGATACCCTTCGGGGGTCACAACTTCACGGACCCAATCGCACGTCTCAGCGAACGACAGTGCGGCGCGATACGTGACGCCGCTCTCCGCGTGAATCGATCCGACGACGCAGCGGACGACGATGGCGGGGATGACCTGTTTGCGCAGATCTGATTCCAGTTGCACGTCGACCTGGGAGCCCGGCCGCAGAGGCCGCGCCCCTTCGACCAGCGCTCCCGCGATACTGAGATCGACGACGACCAGGCGGTATCCCGGGCGCACTCGGGCTCGCACTCCAGCCCCGAGCATTCGCGGCTGTCGTCGCCGTTCCGATTCAGAGTCAACCGTCATTGATCAATCCAGCGGCGCACGGAGGAATCGAACTTGAGGACGCGCACGCGTCCGGTGACGCCGAGCACGCGCACCGCGTACTGGGCGCGATCACGGCCGTGCACATAGAGCGTACCGGACGTCGATGTGCCGTCAGGGTTCATCGTCAGAAGGGTCGACGACCCGATGCGCACTCCGTCGGCGCCGTTCGCCGGCTGGCCGTCGGCGTCGGGAACACCTTGCAAGATGCCGAAGGCGACGTCCTGGAAGTGCGATCCGAGCATCTCGGCTTCCGTCAGGGTGCGGTCGATGCCACGCTGGAGGTCGACGAGACGCAATCCGTTGGCGTTGCCGTCGGCAACCATAGAAAGGCGGTAGTCGGGCGTGCCCGGCTCGAAGCGCAGGCCGTGCGCAAGCGAACGCTTGATCGCTTTCAAGCGCGCGTCTCCGAGACGTTGGGCCAGGTAGCGCGCTGCCGACCGCACACGAAAGTCGTCGAGGGCACGCAGGCCCTGCGGAACGGCAACGGCCGTCAATGTACCGGCGATCGCAAGAACGAGCAGCAGCTCGAGGATCGTGAATCCCGGGATGAGGCCGCAAGACCGGCGTGCCATCGGCGTGGAATCCTGCCGCGCTATGACGTGACGACCGCTAGCGGCTCGAATCCCCTGAGGGTGCTGCCTTGTCGGTGATGGTGAGCAGTGGCTTCAGTTTCAGGAAGCTCTTCTCGCCAATCCCCTTGACGTTCATCAGATCTTCGATTTTCTTGAACTGCCCGATCTTTTGCCGGTACTCCAGAATCCGCTCGGCCGCCTTCGGGCCGACCCCCGGCAGTGTTTCCAGCTGCGCCTGCGTTGCGGTGTTGAGGTTGACCACGACGCCGGGGCCCCCGGGCTTCGCCGGCTTCGCTGCTGCGGCCGGTTTCGCGGACGGGGTTTCTTTCTGCGTGCCGGCGGACGCCGGAAGGGCGGCGACGGCAAGGATCGCGAGAAGCATGAACAGTGCACGCATACGTATCTCCTCCAAAGAAGCAAGTGAAGTGGAGGCCCCGCACGTGTGCGTCACGCACAGAGTGAGAGGTCGGGCACCATGTGAGATCAGGTCGTCCGGGGCCGCCTCTCCCTATCGCAAAGGCGGGACCTGGCGCATTCGGTCGGATGCCGTTCGCGGAAGTCGTTGCTGCGCGGCAAGTTGACTGGCGAATAGCCAATGTGCCGAGAAGGGAGGATGACTTGCATCGCCGGCCGCGGGTACCCGGGTTGGCAAACCCGGGCGAACGCGTCGGAATCCGGCCTGATTCCGCCGCGCCGATGGTTGACGCCGGCGTCGCTCTCAGCTGTCAGGACGGCGCCTGCTGTCCTTTGGCGGCCTGCGAGGTCCCCGCGAACTCACGCAAGCGCGCTCAGGGTCGCACCGATGCGTAACCGCGTGGCCCAGTTCAGAGCACACGCAGCCGCTGTGCCGACACCGCACAAATGGCCTAAGCTTTGGTCCGACAGCAGGTTACGTGGATTCAGCGAAGGGGTATGGCGATTGCGAGCCTAGGACTCACTCCCCCGGAGGTCTCAATGACTCGAACAGTTGGAGCAGCTGTTGGCGCGGTCGTCGTTCTGTTGTTTTTGGTGACGGTGGCGTCGCGCCTCGCCCCGCAGACAAGCCCCGTGTCGGTCACGGCGAGCGTGGGCACCCAGGCGCGCTGAAAGGCGCGCCGTCGGCCGGGGCTCTAGCGAATGACGATGCGGCCCTTGAGGCCGGCTGCACCCGGGTTCTCGTGATCGTGGTACGTGCACGTACGAGCAGCCACGAGATTGAGGGTCTCGCGACTCTGTCCCGCGAGCAGCACGCCGACGGCGTTGATCTCCGAACAGAGGTTGTGCTCGGGGTGCGGGTCCGAGGCCATGTCGTGACGACGTGAGTCGTTGTTGACAAAGAGGACGCGGGAGCCCGGCGACACGACGAGTTCGGACGGCGATGCCACTCCCGCGGCGGAAATCACGATCTGATTTGGATTGTTGGGTGTGGGCGACGGCGCGGATCCGCCGCCGCCGCAGGCCGCCAGCAGCATGAGGACGGCCAGGCCGAGCGAGCGGTTCAGAGGCACCTTTAGAACCGCCAGCCGCCGGTGAGCGACAGCACCCGGTTGCGCGATTTCGCGTCAGCAGCGAGACGCCGATCAGCACCGCAAAGCCCAGCGGGATCGTGACGATGCCGGGTTGGCTGAAGGGGACGATCGACGCTTTCGCGGCGGCGTCGGCCGTGTAGCCGTAGACATCTTTGAACGTGTCCGCGCTGAGCAGAATCCAGGCCAGCGACGAGACCATCCCCACGGTCACGGCGGCGGTGATGCCTTGTTTCGTGGTGCCGCGCCAGAACAGCAGCATCACCAGCGACGGCAGGTTCGCGG
>JANPCT010000783.1:0-2838 GCA_031431095.1 Acidobacteriota bacterium
ACTTGTCGTCCAGGCTCTTGCGGATGCCGTCAATCCAGCCCCAGCAGAGCGCCACGTCCAGCGCCTGCGGGTTCGTGACCGTCGGCGTGCCGCTGCCTTTCTTGAAGAGGCGCACCCAGATTTCCGTCTCGCGCGCGTGGTTGGCTCGCAGCCAGGCTTCGAACGCCGCCTCGCTCCTGAAGGCGCGGATGTTCGCCGGATTGGGGATGACGGGAGCCATCGACCGTCAGTCTCGCACAGTACGAGGGTGATCCCCGGGTGGCGATGCCGCGAGGTACAATCCGGCCGCGGTGCATCTCATTCGGCGCACCCCACCATGACGACCACACGCCTGCTGCTCGTTCGCCACGGCGCCACGACGGCGACCGAAGAGGACCGGTTCTCGGGATCGACCAGCGCCGAGTTGTCCGAGGAAGGTCGATGGCAGGCCGCTCGTCTGGCCGAGCGGCTGGCGCGCCAGTCCATTACCGCTGTGTATTCGAGTCCGCTCTCGCGCGCGCTCGACACCGCGCGCATCATCGCCGCGCCATGCCATCTGGAGCCGCTCATGCGAGACGGACTGCGCGAGATCGGGCACGGCCACTGGGAGGGGCGCAGGCGCGAGGAAGTCGAGCGGGAGTTCGCCGACGAGTACGACGCGTGGGCGGAGGACCCGTTCACTTTTGCTCCGGAAGGTGGCGAGTCCGGCGTTGCCGTGCTGGCGCGCGCGCTGCCGGTCATACGCGAGGTGGTGACTGCTCACGCCGGCGGGCGAGTGCTCGTGGTCTCACACAAGGCGACGCTGCGCCTGGTGTTGAGCAGCCTGCTCGGCTTCGACGCGCGCGGCTACCGCGACCGCCTCGACCAGTCGCCGGCGTGCCTGAATGTCGTCGATTTCAATGGTCCGGTGCGCGCCCGGCTGATGCTTTTCAACGACACCTCGCACTACGCCGACCACCCGCGCCTCTCCGATCAGAGCCTGTCGAAGTGGTGGGACCGGCCGTAGCGGTTGATGTCGCCCCCTCCGTGTGCCGATTGCGTTCTGCCGTCTATCTCCGTTTGTCGGGCAACCGTCTCTGTCCCGCTCCGTCGTAGACGTGGTCTTTCGGATCGATCTGGCGCATCGGGTGTTCGCGCTGCCGCTCTTCCTGCGCCTGCGCGGCGATTCCCGGCACCCGCGAGATGATGAACAGCGCGTTGGCGATTTCGGCGGGGATGCCGATGTCGCCGCACACCGCCGCGATCGCGCCGTCGATGTTGACAGGCAGCGCGTGACCGTCCGGTAGCGCCGCCGCGATCAACTCCACGGCGCGGATCATCTGGACGTGGCCGCCTTCGATCTCGAGCTCCAGCGCCATCTGGAACAGCCGCGCGGCCCTGGGGTCCCGGGTGTGGAACCGGTGCCCAAAGCCGGGAATCGGCTCACCGGTGTCGAGGCACCGCGTGACGATCACCGCCGCCGCCTCATGGTAGGTCGAGCCCTTGCGCACCAGCTCCAGGCCGGTGTCGAGGAATTGCATGCAGCTTTCGATGTCTCCGCCGTGGTACCGGCCGAACCCCAGGACTCCCGCGGCGACGCACGCGCGCAGCGGCGCGCCCGTCGTCGCGGTGTTCCGCGCCGCCAGCGTCGACGGCGGGGTGATGCCGTGGTCGATGAACGAGACCAGGATCGCCTCCATCAGGCTGCCGATCGCCGGGGAGGGCACATCGCCCATGAGCAGCAGGTAGATTGACTCGCCGAACGTCAAGCGGCCCATGATCTCGTCGAGCGGGTAGCCCCGCATCAGGATCTTGTTGGGCTCGATGGACGTCAGCGCGGTCTTCCACCTCTCACCGGCGGCGGTGGTGCCGGCCCCAACCGGGGCCATCGCCGGGCGGCGCCGGGTACGTGGTTTGGTCATAGCGTCCCGTACAGCCGGTCTCCGAAATCCCCAAGACCCGGCACGATGTATTTCTGTGCATTGAGGTGACGGTCGATGGCCGGCACGTAAATGCGAACGCCAGGATGATGCTGCTGCACCAGCGCGACCCCTTCGGGTGCGGCGACGATGCAGATCATGCGGATGTCACGGGCACCGGCCTGCGCGATCTGATCGAGCGCCGCAACGGCGCTGCCCCCCGTGGCCAGCATCGGGTCGATCATCAGCACCACGCTGTTGCCGAGTCCACTCGGCAGCTTCGAGTAGTACTGCGACGCGATCGCGGTGCTCTCGTCGCGCTGCAGCCCGATGTGTCCCACCCGCGCGGATGGAATCAGTTCCAGAATCGCGTCGAGCATGCCGAGCCCCGCGCGAAGCACAGGCACGACGACGACGTCGGCCGACACCCGGCGGCCGTCGGCGGCGCCGAGCGGCGTCTGGACGGTCACGGGAGAGGCCGGCAGATCCCGCGTCGCCTCCGCCGCAAGCAGCAGACTGATCCTGACGGCCATCCGGCGAAAGATCTCCGGCGGCGTGGCCGCGTCGCGCAGCGTCACGAGCGCATCGTGCACGATCGGGTGCTCGACGACATGGATCGACACGTAGCGAACTATACATTGGCGAATGGCGAATGGCGAATGGCGATTGGCGACCGGCGATAGGGGGCGCGGAACGGAATTTCTGGTCGGTATAGTATCTATTCTCCATGATGCGTAGTTTGATGGTGATCGCGGTCGTCGCGGCCTCGTTCGCAGGTCGCCAGGCTCCGGCACGCCGTACCGTGTCGCTGGTGGTCGCCAACGGCATCGTGATTACCGTCGACGGCAATCGTCGCGTCATTCCCCACGGCTCGGTGGCAATCGACGGACGCGACATCGTCGCCGTCGGCACGGCCGAGGGCATCGCCGCGCGCTTTCGCGGACGCGAGACGGTCGATGCC
>JANPCT010000784.1:0-9612 GCA_031431095.1 Acidobacteriota bacterium
GTCGTCGATGGATTTTTTCAGCCGGATCGTGACGCTGGGAACGAGCTTGTTCTTGCCGTCAAGGATTCCGGCATCGCGGTAGCCGCCGGTCACGTCGGCCATCTGCAGCACTTGCTTCAGGTCGACCGGTCGTGAGCACCCCGTCGTGAGGAGAACCAGCAGCAGCGCGGCAGACAGAATACGCATAACGAATTCTAGGCTGACTGGCGCCTGGCCGCCACTAGAACTCTCTGACGTCCACCTTCTTGAGTACGTCCTCGCGCGTCAGCTTCCCGGCGTGAAAGGCGGCGAGGTCGGCGCCCTTGATGCGGATCACAATCGTGGACGCGTCGTCCACGCCGCCGGGCATCAGCGGGCCCTGCGCGTCGCGCGCCGCCACGGTGAGCCACTCCTCGGCGCTGAGCTTGAGCCCCACGCTGTATTTCAGCATGGCGTCGATCAGTGAGGTCTTGACGGCCTGGGTGTAGAGCTCGTTCGGATCGATCGGTTCGCCCGATACGGGGCTCAGCGGCGCGGCTATCGCAGCGGGCGCATCGGTGTTGGCGGCGGAGATCAACCCCTGTCCGACTGGCATCGCCACCGCGGACGACGAGGGAGTGGCGAGCGGCTGACGCATGCCCTGCTGTTCCATCCGTCGCAGCTCGCGAACCGCGAGATCGCGGGCGCCGCCCGGCGGCTGTGTCGCGATGTAGTTCTCGAGCTGCACCCGGCGATCCTGCTGCAGCAGCTGGCTGGTGGTCCAGAGAACGCTCTGCTTCATCATCGGCACGTCGACGTCGAAGAACACCCCGTAGCCTTGAAGGTCGAAGCCACGCGTGCGCCCGGTGTCGGTGACGAACAGGCTGCCCGGCTCGCTGGCTCTCATCTGCAGCGCCAGACGGTCCGCGCCCGCCTTCACCGCCATCGTCAACACGGCTTCGAGCGTCTTGATATCGTCGCGTCGATCGCTTGCCGTGGGCAGTGCGCCACGAGCGGGCGAAGGCGCCACCGGCGCGGCGGGAAGTCGCCCCGACTGCTGTGGCGCCGGCTCCGGCGCTGCGGGAACGGCCTGTGCCGCCGCCGTCGAACACGCGGCCGCGAACACGATCCCGACCATCCACGTTGCCCTCACGATGTATCCCCTGTTGCTCAGCATGTGCGTTCTTGAAAAGTTGGTAGTTCGTGGTTGCTGGGTGTCAAGTCGTTACTTCTGCCTGGCGGACGTCAGGATGTAGTTCGTCAGGTCGCGATGCGATGCCGCTTCGGCGGTGACGGTCGCGTCGATGCGGCCGAGGCCCTGCTGGATGCGCGACAGATCCGCGACGCGCTGCGCGTCGACGTCGCGCAGAACCTGCGCGATACGGAACGCCAGCTCGCCTTTCTGACGGCCTTCGCTTTCCGAGACCAGCTCGCGGACGCGCCGGATGATCTCCGCATCCGCGGCGCGCGCGCTCAACGTGGAGGCGTTTCGCATGCCGGAGTCGCGTGACGAGCTCTCGAGCGCACTGAGGCGGCGCTCGAGCTCCTTGAGGAACGCCGCGTCGACTGCCGACGACGACGCGAGCCGCACGTCTGAAGCCGCGGGAGTCCGGCGCGATAGATCGACAGTCGCGGGGCCGCCGGCCGAAACAGGACGCGCCGCACTGACAGTCTCGGCGGGCGGCGCCGTAACGGCGGACCATCCGGTGCGAACGGTCATGCCGTCAGGCCCGCGGTGCTGTTCCACATGAGCGACGGCGGACGCGGCCGCGAGCACGAGCACCGCCGCCGCGGCGAGTCCGGCGGCAGGCGTGTACCACGCGCGCCAGGTCGGCACCGGCACTCGCAGGACGTGTCCGGTCTGGCTCGGTCCGCGGACAACGCGGAAGTCGAGGTCGGTCTCGGGGGCCGTCCATGCGCGCAGATCGACGCGCACCGAGCGAAGCGCTTTCAATTCCTCGTGGCACTCCGCGCATCCGCGAAGAACCGCCGCGAACGCGACCCGATCCGCGACGGCAAGGTCGTCGTAGAGATATCCGATCAGAACGTCTTGTTCACACATGGCTTTTTCTGACTGCCGGGCTCGCAAAACCCGGTTTCGCAACACCCGACCGCTCCAACTGGCGACGCAGCACGCTCAACCCCTGGTAGAGGCGCGTCTTGACGGTGCTCAGTGGGCAATCCTGCAGGTCGGCAATTTCCTGGAACGTGAGCCCGTGGTACTCCTTCAACAGGATCGCGGTTCGCTGCTCCTCGGGCAGGTCCGCCATTACGCGCGCCACGGCGGCGCTGATTTCCTTTCGCGCGACCAGGTCTTCGATCGACTCACTGGGCGTGGACTCGGACGCGAGTTCCAGCAGATCGACGCCTTCCGGCGCCTGCGCGATGGGCTGCCGCCGTTCGCGGCGAATCCAGTCGCGGCACAGATTCAGCGTAATCCGGTAGATCCATGAGGAGAACTTCGCCTCACCCTTGAATCCACCGAGCGCGCGATAGGCGCGGAGGAACGTTTCCTGGCAGACGTCGCGTGCCTCTTCCTCCCGCCCGATCGTGCGATACGCGAGGGCATAGATCGGCCGCTCCCAGCGCAAGACAAGCTGGTTGAAGCTATCCAGGTCGCCGGTCCGGGACCGGGCGACGAGTTCTTCGTCTGTCGACGCCTTCGCGACGGGGCTCACGTTACTGATACTAAGACTTAGGCTTCAGGCTTTTGGCTTTAGACTTTTGGCTCTAGGTTGGCTTTGGGCTTTGGGAGCGCTCGCAGGCCTTGGCAGCCCTCAACCCCAAAAGCCTCCCTAAAGCCTAAAGCCCAAGGCCTAAAGCCCATAAAATACGCCTGCCCCATGATTTTAGACTCTTCCAGCGACCGCGAGCGGCTCGAGCGGGAGATCCGGATCCACAAGCGCCTGCGGGAGTTGCTGCTGCTGTTCTCCCGAGGGGTCTCGTCGAGCCTGGGGATCAATGCCGCGCTCGCCACGCTGACGCCGGAAATCAAGGACGTCCTGGGTGCGCGCTCGGTCGAGATCTGGCTGCACGACCGGCAGAACCGGCAGCTCGTCCTGTCGGCGTCGGCTGGTGGGCGGGCGATCGGCGACCGCGTTCTCCTCGGTGACACCTCTCATCACGCCGCCGCCGGACTGCGGCTGGATCGGCCCAAACTGCGCGGCACACGGCTGGTCGCGCCGCTCCGCGGCTGGCGGCGCGCCCTCGGCACGCTGCTCATCGACCGGGGCGCCGCCCGCGCCAAGGGGATCGCGTTCGACGAGGGCGAGTTCGTCGAGTTCGCAGGAGAGCTCTCGCGCCAGCTGTCAGTGGGAATCGAGAACGTCCAGCTGCTGGACGACATCCTGCGGCAGCGACGGCTGCTCGAAGACACGTTCAACTCGCTGGTCGATCTGGTCGCCGTGATGGACAAGGAGCTTCGCATCGTCCAGACCAACGACGCCTTTGCCGCGCGCGTGGGATTGAGGCGCGCCGACATCATGAGGCGGCCCCTGAGCGAGCTGGTCGGGCCCGACACCCTGGCCTACGTGGAGGCCGCCGACACCTGGCAGGGGATCGTCCCCGCGGTGCAGCGCCGTGTCGACGATCAGGAACTCGACGGAACGTTTCTGTTGACGGCGACTCCATTGACGAGCGCCGACGGACACACGCTCGGGCGCGTGCTGGTGGCGCGCGACATTACGCGGCAGACGCGTCTCGAGGCCGAGCGGACGACGCTCCGCGAGCGGCTGACGCAATCGGCGAAGCTGGCGTCGCTCGGACAGTTCGTCGCCGGTATTGCCCACGAGATGAACAATCCGCTGCAGGGTGTGCTGGGCCATCTCGAGCTGCTGATGCACATGACGCCGGCGGCGAAGCCCGTGAGGAAAGAACTGAAAAAAATTTTCCAGGAGGCCGACCGCGCCGCGAAGATCGTGCGCGACCTGCTGGTCTTCACGGGGTCCCACCGGATCGCGCGGCAGCGGACTCAGGTCGATCGCATCCTGACGCGGGCGATCGCCAGCCGGAAGGCGGCGCTGACGCGCGCCGACGTCAAGATCACGCGCAAACAGGGAGAGAGGCTGCCACAGGTTCTCTGCGATCCGGCACACCTGCAGCAGGCCTTCCTCAATATCCTGATCAACGCGGAGCATGCAATCGGCACGGCGGCGGTGCGGCGTATCGAAGTGACAACGGCGGTACGGCCGCCTACTCACAACGTGATCGTCACGATTCGCGATTCAGGTCCGGGGATCGCGCCGGACGTGCTGCCGCGGATTTTCGACCCGTTCTTCACGACAAAAGACGTGGGCCAGGGCACCGGTCTCGGCCTGGCGATCACCTACGGCATCGTCCAGGAGCATGGCGGAACGATCACGGCAAGCAGCCCAAAGGATGGAGGCGCGGTCTTCCAGGTCGAGCTTCCGGCCGCACCAGGTGATAAAGTGAGCGCAGGCTCGGCCGTACAATGATCGACGAAAGTTTCCTTACGACGGAAGAGGTCCTCGAGTACCTCCAAGTCAACCTGCGCACCGTCTATCGCCTGATCAAGGCGGGCAGGATTCCCGCGGTTCGGGTCGGGAGGCAGTGGCGGTTCCGCAAGCGCGACATCGACGCCTGGCTGGAAACGCAGCGCCCACGCGGTTCGCGCGCGACGCCGCCGGCATCGCTGCGGCCATCGATCACGGCGTCCGGCGGCCGCCCGCGAGTGCTCGTCGTGGACGACGAGGCGACGATCCGCGACCTGCTGTCGAAGACGCTGGCTCTCGCCGAGTACGATGTCGACCTCGCGCCCGATGGACGGACCGCGCTCGAGCGCTTGCGGATGATTCCGTACGATTTGCTGATTACGGACTTGAAGATGCCGGGCGTCGACGGGCTCACCGTCATCCGTGAAGCGAGGCGTCTCAAGGCGGATCTGCCGGTGATCATCATCACCGGGTTCTCCAACGAAGCGAGCGCGATCGAGGCCGTCAACCTCGGCGTCTCGGGATACCTGACCAAGCCCTTCCGCGTCCCGCGTGTGCTCGCTGCTGCGTCAAAAGCGCTTGGCGAGTGAGCCGACCCGCGTAATCTGGTAATTTTGTACGCGGGTCATGGTCGTCCCGCGCTCGTCGCGGATGACCCGTTGACGCGATTCCGACGGCCCGATTCCACAATTCACGAGCACCAGATTCTCCAGTGATCCAGCTGTCCTCGCTATCGAAGTCGTTCGGCGACCGCGTGCTGCTCGATGCGGTCACGTGGCAGATCGACGACCGCGAGCGGGTCGGCCTCAGCGGTCCGAACGGCGCCGGCAAGACCACGCTGCTGAAGATGCTGGCGGGTATCGACGAACCCGACGGCGGCACCGTCGTCAAGCCGAATGGGCTGACGATCGGCTACCTGCCGCAGGACGGACTCTCGTATAGCGGCCGCACGCTGCGTGAGGAGGTCAGTCTCGCCTTCAAGCCTTTGCTGGACATGAAGGCGGAAATCGCGTCGCTCGAAGATCGGCTGGGTGACGAGCAGGCGTCGCACGATGAGCACGAGCAGATGCTCAGCCGCTACTCGGATTTGCAGGACGAGTTCCGCCGCAGCGAGGGTTACACCATCGAGTTGAAGGTCACGGCCGTCCTTCGAGGCCTCGGCTTCTCGGACGAGGATCTCGAGAAGCGGACCGAGGCCTTCTCCGGCGGTTGGCAGATGCGGATCGCGCTGGCGCGGCTGCTGCTCGGCCGGCCCGGATTGCTGCTGCTCGACGAACCGACCAACCATCTCGATCTCGACGCCCGCAACTGGCTCGAGGAATACCTCACCGCGTATCCGCATGCGGTGATCCTCGTCTCGCACGACCGCTATTTCCTCGATGCGGTGGTCACCCGGATCACCGAAATCGGCATGCGCACGCTGACCGATTACGTCGGCAACTACTCCGCCTACATCAAGGAGCGGGACGCGCGGATGGAGCGGCTGCGCCAGCAGAAGCACGATCAGGACGAAGAGATCGAGCGTATGCAGGCGTTCATCAACCGCTTCCGCTACCAGGCGACCAAGGCGTCACAGGTCCAGAGCCGGATCAAGATGCTCGACAAGATCGTCCGCATCGAGATTCCCGCGGAGCGCAAACGGGTGCGGTTCCATTTCCCCCAGACCCAGAAGAGCGGGCGGATGGTGATGGAGTTGAAGCACGTCGCCAAGACCTACGACACGACGCGCGTGTTCGGGGACGTGAACCTGCACATCGAGCGCGGCGACCGCATCGCGCTCATCGGGCCGAACGGCGTCGGCAAATCCACACTGATGCGCATGCTCTCCGGCGTCGAGGCCCCCGACACCGGCGAGCGCGTCGAGGGGCACCAGATGGTGATGCAGTATTTCGCGCAGGACGAAGCGGCGAAGCTGGATCCGACGCGAAACGTCTATCAGACGCTTGCGGGTGACTCCCCGATGCAGATGGTTCCGCACATCCGCACGATCCTCGGCGGCTTCCTGTTTTCAGGAGACGACATCGAGAAGCCGGTGCGTGTGCTGTCGGGTGGAGAACGCACGCGTCTCGCCGTCGCGCGCATGCTGCTGCGGCCGGCCAACACACTGCTTCTCGACGAGCCCACGAACCACCTCGATCTCGACTCGAAGGACGTCCTGCTCGAGGCGCTCGAGGACTTCGGCGGCACCTTGATTTTCGTCTCGCACGATCGCTATTTCGTGGACAAGCTGGCGACCAAGGTCATCGAAATCGGCCACGGCGATGCGACGGTGTACCCGGGGAACTACGAAGAGTTCCTGTGGAGCAAGAAGAACCGGGCCGCGGCTGGCGAGGCGGTGCCGGCCGCGGGAGCGATAAGGCCCGGCGCCGGGAACCGCGGAGCGAAGAGCGAGGCGGGAGCGCCCAGCCGCCAGGCCAGCGGATCGAGAAGCGACAATCGGACCGCCAAGAACGAGGTTCGGGGCGCGAAGACGGCGGCTCCCAGCCCGAAGGACGCGAGCGGTCCGTCGCACCGGCCTCGCCCTTCGAGCAGCGCTCCACCGGTGTCGTACGATGTGAAGAAACAGCACGACGCGGAAACACGGCGGGTCAGGAAAGAGGCCGACGCCAGACAGCGGCGGATCCAGGACCTCGAGGGTAGAATCGCCAGGGCCGAGACCGCCATCAAGGAAGTCGAGGCGCTCATGTCGGCGCCTGGATTCTACGAAAATCACGAAACGGCCAAGCCTGTTATCGACCGTCATGAGGCTCTCATGTGGGAGGTTGGCGACCTCATGAATAAATGGGAGGCGATCCAGGCTCAGACAGAAGTGTAATTAGTGACCGATTTTGTAGTGTCGCTTCGGTCCCGCCCCCCCGAGACCTCCTAAAACCTTAAGTGTTCGCCAAGCTCTTCGGGGCACACCCTTTGCCCCGTGGACCTCATTACAATGTTGTCATCTGATATGGCAGCCAAGCCGGCGCGCTCCACGCCCCCGAAAAAGCTACGCCCTGCCAAGGCGGCGCGCCCCGTCGCGCCGAAGACAGGGCCGGTCGTCCCGGACGGATTTTACCGGGACATGGTCTGGAACCTCCGCAACGGCGTCGTCGCGGTCACCCGCGACGGCCGCCTGGCCGTCATGAACGAAATCGCGTACCGGGTGCTGGGCCTCGAGCCGCGCGCGAAGGATATCGGCCGGCACTTCTCGGAGGTGCTCCGGGACGTCCCCGAGCTTTGCCGGATCGTCGCCGGGGCCTTCGATCTGTCGCACCTGCCGAACCGCGCCGAGCTCCGGCTGAAGAGCACGGGCAAGGTGATCGGCTACACCCTTTCTCACATTCGCGATACGCGCGGCCGCGACGTCGGCGCCACTCTCTTTTTCAAGGACCTCACACGCGTCGAACAGCTCGAGGAGCGTGAGCGGCTGCGCGACCGGCTCGCGGCGCTCGGCGAGATGGCCGCGGCGATCGCGCACGAGGTCAAGAATCCGCTCGCCGGCATCGAGGTCATGGCGGGCCTGCTGAAGCGCCAGCTGACCGAATCCCCTGATGCGCAGAGCATCCTCGCCGACATCATCAAGGAAGCCAAGATGGCGAACGTCATCGTGCAGGAGGTGCTCGCGTTCGTGAGACCCATCCGCCTGCAGGTGGAAGACATCGCCGTTGCCGACATCATTCGCGACGCCATGACGATGGCCGAGAGCCATGCGTCCCTCAAGGGGGAGGTCCAGCTGCGCGTCGACCTTCCCGAAGCGCTGCGCCCGATCCAGGGAGACCCGCACCAGCTGCGGCAGATTTTCACCAATCTCCTGACGAACGCGTTCGAAGCGATGGGAGGCGCCGGCACCGTGGAGATCACCGCGGTCGCGGTCGAGGGGGACGAGGAGCCTGGCCCCGCCGATGGGATGGGTCCGACGATCCTGATCACGATTTCTGACGACGGGCCCGGCATCAAGCCGGAGGTGATGGACCGGATCTTCAGTCCGTTCTTTACGACCAAGCCGCAGGGCTCAGGGCTGGGGCTGGCGATCGTCCGCAAGATCGTCGACGCGCACGACGGACGCATCGACGTCGGCCAGCGTCAAGGCGGCGGCACGGTGTTTCTCGTCACCCTGCCGGTGCGCAGCCAGCAGCAGCTGTTCGGGTAGTTCGCATCGATCGTTCGTAGTCTGGGTGCATCGCGTGGATAGCGCCGGCCCGAGGCCGGCAGTCGAAAGGTGTTATGGGACGGATTCTGGTTGCCGACGATCACGACTCGCTTCGCCGCGGAATTGTCCGCGCGCTGACGGACGCCAAGCACGAGGTCGACGAGGCGCCGAACGGCAATGTCGCGATCGAGAAGCTCCACGAGGGGCAGTACGACGTCATCCTGAGCGATCTCAAGATGGGCGGCAGCGACGGGATGGACGTGCTGCGCACCGCCAAGGCGCTGCACCCCACCAGCGCGGTCATCCTGATGACGGCGTTCGGATCGGTCCACACCGCGGTCGAGGCGATGAAGATCGGCGCGTTCGACTACGTCCAGAAGCCGTTCGAAATCGAGGAGATGGAGCTGAAGGTCGAGAAGGCCCTCGAGCACCGCCGCCTCAAGCACGAGATCGAGTACCTGCGCCACACCCAGCAGGACATCTATGACTTCGACCGGATCGTCGGCGCCAGCGGCGCCCTGCAGTCGGTGCTCGCGGTCGTCAAGAAGGTCGCCAAGAGCAACACCACCTGCCTGATCCGCGGCGAAACGGGCACCGGTAAGGAACTGATTGCCGGCGCCGTTCATCACAACTCGTTGCGCAACACGCGCAACTTCGTCAAGGTGAATTGCGCGGCGCTCCAGGAGAACCTGCTCGAGTCCGAGCTGTTCGGTCACGAGAAGGGCGCGTTCACGGGCGCCGACAAGCAGCGCATCGGCCGCTTCGAACAGGCCGACGGCGGCACGCTGTTCCTCGACGAAGTCGGCGACATGAGCGCGAACACGCAGGCAAAGATCCTGCGCGTCCTGCAGGAGCACGAGTTCGAGCGCCACGGCGGCACCCGCACGCTGCGCACCGACGTCCGAGTCATTGCGGCGACGACTCGCAACCTCCCCCACATGGGCGCCAACGGCCAGTTCCGCGAGGACCTCTACTACCGCCTCAACGTCGTTTCGATCGAGATGCCACCGCTGCGCGAGCGCAAAGACGACGTCGCGCAGCTCGCGATGTTCTTCCTGCGGCGGTTCGCCGGTGAGC
>JANPCT010000785.1:0-3322 GCA_031431095.1 Acidobacteriota bacterium
GAGAAGCGGTACGGGGAGGTCGAGCCGTGGGCCTGGGCGCGTCTGAATCAGCGCCTCCGCGCGGTTCGCGCCCGCCGCGCTCGGCTCCGCCCTGCGGCGGCCTGACCCTGGATCAGTTCTAACGCGACGAGCGTCGCTGCCCGCTCACTGATACCCTGAACCGTGAGGCCCAACTGAACATGGCCATTGTTTTCGACATCCGCTGCGCGAGGCCGGTATCCCGGTGGGATGCTCTGCGCCCGCTACAGCGAGGAGAGGCACTCTTTGCCCTGGTTTCGCAAGAAGAACAAGAAGAACGAGCAGGACGCGCCCGAGGGCGCAACGACAGAAGTTTCGGTTGCGCCGGCTGAGCCGGAGGTCGAGCCGGAGATCACGACCGCAGAACCGACCGCGACAGGTGCGGACGGCGAAGCGCTCAGAAACAAGCGCCGCCGCGGCAGCCGTGGGGGCCGTGGCCGCCGTGCCCGTCGCGGAACCTGGCGTCAACTGGGTCAACCACGCATTGACCGCGCTCCGCTGCCCGGGCGTCATCGCGCCGGCGTACTTCTCGAACTGGGTGAGCCCGCCCTTCATCATCAGGTCTGGCGCGGCAGTCATCGTCACTTTCTGCAGCAGCCCGCCAACCATCTGCGGCGCGATCGGATCGGAGACGTCCGCAAGCAGCTGAATGCGCGGGGCCCCGGTCGAAGGGCCGAACGCCATGGCGGTTGCCCCGAGTCCTTTCGGCAGGATGACCGCGACGGGAACGTCGCCGTTCTGCACGAGCCGCTCGGCCGTGGCGCGGTCGAGCGTGGCTCCCTTTTCATCTGCGCCAGCGGTTGTCCGCACTCGCAGCGCGCTCTCCGTCTTCAGGCCCGTGACTACACGCCGGCTCATCTCGCTGCCGTCTTCGTCGACCACGGCGATGCGGACACGCGCGGTGGAGTTGCGCCCCTGGCTGCCGAACACGGATGCGAAGATCGAGAAGAACAGGATTGGCAGCAGGAACGTCAGCGCCTGGGCCACGCGATCGCGACGCAGGTTGGTCCAGCTGATCCGAAGCAGTGTCGCGATCATTCTCTCAGCTCCCGTCCCGTTAGATGGATGAACACCGACTGCAGGCTGGGGCCGCGGACTTCCACGTCCTCGACCGCGCGTCCCTCAGCGGCGATCGCGCTGAGCAATCCCGGCAGCTCGCGCGCGACGTCCGCCACCCGTGCGCGCACCACGCGCGCATCGTCGGCGGCCACTTCGACGCCGGCGGGAAGCGAGGCGATGGGCGCATCGAGGGTCAACGTCACGATGCGGTGGCGGCCCACCGTCCGATCGACGAGCTCCGACATCGTCCCGGCGGCGATGACCTTGCCGTGGTCGATGATCACCGTCCGGTTGCAGCGCGCTTCCGCCTCCTCGAGATGGTGGGTCGTGAGGAGCAGCGACACCCCTGCCCTCGTGAGGTCCGTGAGCATGTCGTAAATCCGCTCACGGCTCTGCGGATCGACGCCGACGGTGGGTTCGTCGAGCAGGACAAGGCGGGGTCGATGGATGACGCCGCAGGCGATGTTCAGGCGCCGCTTCATGCCGCCGGAGAAACTCTTGACGGGTTCATCGGCTCGGTCCTCAAGAGCCGTGGCCGCGAGCGCCCACTTCACCTGCGCGCTGACGTCGTTCGACGAAAGGCCCTGCAGCCGCGCGAACGACGCCAGATTCTCACGCGCCGTGAGTGACGGATAAACGGCGAGCTCCTGCGGGACGATGCCGAGTTCCGGGGGCGTCTGCCGGCTGACGAGCGGTCTGCCGAACAGGCGGATTTCGCCTGCGTCGAGCAGCACGCGGCCGGAGATCGCCCGGATCAAGGTCGTCTTGCCTGCGCCATTAGGGCCGAGCAACGCGAGGAGCTCGCCCTCGCGCAGCGTCAGCGTCGCCCCGTCGAGCGCGAGCACGCTCCCGAACGTCTTGCGGGCGCCCGCGACGGTCAGCACATCGGTGTGGGTCGTCATGTCGAGTGAAGGATACGAGGCGGGCGCGGGCCGAGGCGGGCGCTTCCGGTGAACGGAGGCTGAACGGCGGTGGACGGCGTCCCCCAACGACCAACCATCAACGACCAACGACCGCTACGCTCGCCCCTTGTCTTTCGTCCAGCTGCGCAGCGCCTTCGCGCCGATCTTGCCGATGCGCTTCACCTCCAGGCGGCTGCGTTCATCCTGCTGCGTCGCCTGGAACGCCTGCTCCTGCTGGAGCTTGCGGAAACTTTCAAGGCGCGCTTCCGGCAGCATGCCGGCCGCCACCGCCGCGACCACCGCGCAGCCTGGCTCCGTGATGTGGCGGCAGTCGCGAAAGCGGCATCCTTCGGCAACCGACTCGATGTCGGCGAACGCGCCGGACATCTCGCCCGTGTCCCACAGCTGCAACTCACGCATGCCCGGCGTGTCGATCAGAATGCCGCCGCCTGGCAGCAGCACCAGGTGTCGCCCCGTCGTCGTATGCCGCCCGCGGCTGTCGCTCTCGCGCACTTCGCGCGTCTTCAGGATGTCCTCGCCGATCAGCGCGTTGGCGATGGATGACTTGCCGACGCCGGAGGAGCCCAGCAGCGCGGCGGTGCGTCCCACTCCGAGATGCGCGCGCAGCGGCGTCATGGTGTCAGGCTGATGCGCCGAGACGGCGTGCACCGGCACACCGGCGGCGAGCGCGGACACGTCGGCGGCGAATGCCGCGGCGTCCTCCACCAGATCGGACTTGTTGAGCACGATCACGGGCGACGCGCCGCTCTCCCAGGCAGTCACCAGGTAGCGTTCGATGCGTCGTGGATTGAAGTCGTGATCGAGGCCGGACACCAGGAACACCACGTCGATGTTCGCGGCGACGACCTGTTCTTCGGTGGGGTTACCCGCGGCGCGGCGGGAGAAACGGGTCGCACGCGGGAGCACCGCCCTGATCCTCGCGTCGCCATCGCCCTGGGCGGCCTCGACGGCCACCCAGTCGCCTACCGCGGGGAAATCTGCGCGTCCCGCCGCGGCGTGGCGCAAGCGGCCCGACACGCGTGCGAGCCGCTCCCCCGCTGGAGCGGTGACCCGGTAGATGTGTGTGTGCTCGAGGCTGACGCGGGCCGGCTCGACACCCGGCGCTCGGTGCGCTTCGAATGCCTGCGCGAACTGCGGGGTCCAGCCGAGATCTTCGAGCGTCACGGGCGGGTCACTTCAAAACGCACAATGCGGGTGTTGCCGTTTCTCCCTGCGCTACTGTCTCATGCTTCACGGCAATAGACGACCTAACCGAGCGGCTGCAACCCGCTACGCCGCTCGTCGGTCCAATTCGAGGTCAACGCTGCGCGCGCCGACGTTCG
>JANPCT010000786.1:0-6187 GCA_031431095.1 Acidobacteriota bacterium
CGTCATCCGGTTCGGTATCCGCGTGAACTGGTCAACCGATTCGGTCGGGAGGAGAGAAAGGGTCGGGCCTCGAAAGGGGTCCGGCCTTTTTTTATTATCCGATGGGCCTCACCCCTTGAACCCGCTACAGCGTCTCTCGCTCGCCGCTTCGTCGGGCTCGCTCCGCTTCCGCCTCCGCTAACGCTACGGCGGACGCGCGGAAGCCTTGGCGAAGGCGGGGGGCTAGTGCTGCGATCGCGAAATGGCTCGCGCACCGAGACCGGTGAAGCGCCCGCGCTGCAAGGCGCGACGACCACGCATACCGGGATTATGTAAGGGAGGAGCAACCCAGAAGCGCGGGATGCAGCGCCGGTCGAATGCCGAGATATTTCGCGATCTGAGCACTAGGTTCTGAGCGTCGCGTGGTTCGCGAGGAACCAGCGGTAGGTCGACTCGATGCCTTCGCGGAGACCGATCCGGTGACGCCACCCGAGGGCGTGCAGGCGGCTGACGTCGAGGAGCTTGCGCGGCATGCCGTCCGGCTTGGACGCGTCCCATGTCAGCTCGGCGCCGGGATGGACGATGGCGCGGACGGATTCTGCGAGCTCGCGGATGCTGAGATCCTCGCCGGTACCGACGTTGACGTGCATGGCGTCGCTGTAGCGATCCATCAGGAAGACGCAGGCGTCGGCCAGGTCGTCGACGTGCAGGAACTCACGGCGGGGTGAGCCGCTGCCCCAGATTGCGACCTCGCGCGTGCCGGCAATCTTCGCGTCGTGGAACTTGCGGATGAGGGCCGGCAGGACGTGCGAGCTGGTCAGATCGAAGTTGTCGTTGGGTCCGTAGAGGTTCGTCGGCATCGCGGAGATGAAGTCATCTCCGTACTGCGCACGGTATGCCTGGCACAGCTTGATCCCGGCGATCTTGGCGATGGCATACGCTTCGTTGGTCGGCTCGAGCGCGCCGGTCAGGAGCTGTTCTTCCGTCATCGGCTGGTGGCTGTCGCGCGGATAGATGCACGAGCTGCCGAGATAGACCAGCTTCCTGGTGCGGTACTCGTGTGAGGCGTGCACCACCGTGGCGTGAATGAGCATGTTGTCGTAGATGAACTCGGCGGGCCGGGTACTGTTCGCGAGGATACCGCCGACCGTGCCGGCGACCAGGTAGACGTAGTCCGGCCGGTTGGCCTTGAACCAGTAGTTGACCGCTGCCTGGTCGCGCAGGTCGAGTTGCTCGCGCGTCGCGGTCAGGACGGTGACGCCATGGTTGCGACCGAGGCGGCGCAGCAGCGCCGATCCGACGAGGCCGCGGTGCCCGGCGACGAAGATGCGCGGCGCCGCCGTCATTTCACGACCACGCGCCTGGTGAACGCGCCCGTGGCGTCGGGGGTCGATTCGATCAGGACAAGCGCGCCGCCGCGATAGGTCAGACGCCGGTCGGCACGTCCGTCCCCGTCCTCATCGAACATCGTCGTCTGCAGGACCCCGCCTTCGTAGACTTCCCACACGTTGACGCGTCCGTCGGCATTGGTGTCTTCCTCGACCCGGGCGAGCTGCCCGCCGGTGTAGAACTCGCGGCGATCGATTGTCTTCTCGTCGCCGATCGACGAGACGTCGACGTGGTCGACGGTGCCGTCGGACGCCGCGAACGCCCACGCGTCCGGTTTGCCGTCCCCTTTCCTCGAAAAGCCGACCTTGAGGGTCTGACCCGCGGCGTCGTAGTACTCCCAGCGATCGACCTTGCCGTCTTCGTCCGTGTCCATGCGCGAGCGGAGCGGCCTGGCGCCGTCCATCTCGGTCCAGGTGTCGACGACGCCGTTGCCGTTGCGATCGTAGGTGAGCTGCGCCAGTTTGCCGGTCGTCTTGTCGTACGTCGGCCTGGTCGTGGCGCTCGCCGGATCCGGCGTTGGCTTCGAGCAGGCGGTGGCCGCCATCAGCGCCGCCAACCCGGTGACGAGAAGGCGGCCCATGGTCGGCGTCACCCCTTGCCGATCTCGTCGTAGAGGTAGGCGGACGCGATGATCCCGCCGTGGAAATTGCCGAGATCGAGCTTCTCGTTCGGTGCGTGCGCGTTCTCGTCCGGCAGGCCGACGCCGAAGAGAACCGATGGGAGCCCGAGGATCTCCTGGAACGTGGCCACCACGGGAATCGATCCGCCTTCGCGGTTGAAGACAGGGTCCTGGCCGAAGCCGGCCTTGATGGCGCGGCCGGCGGCCTGCACATATTTGTTGTCGAACTCCGTCATCCACGGCTTGCCACCGTGCATGCGGGTGACCTTCACGGCGACCGTCTTCGGCGCGACCTTCTTCACGTGGTCCTCGAAGAGTTGCGCGATCTTGTCGGGGTCCTGGTTCGGCACGAGCCGCATGCTCACCTTGGCCATCGCGACCGCGGGAATCACCGTCTTGGCGCCGTCACCGGTGAATCCCCCGAGCATGCCGTTGACCTCGAATGTCGGCCGCGCCCAGACGCGTTCGAGCGTAGAGTAGCCGCTCTCGCCGAACAGCTTCGGCGCGCCGAGCTCTTTTGCATAGCGGCGCTCGTTGAACGGCAGCTTGCGCCACTGCTCGCGCTCCTCCTCCTTCAGCTCCCGCACATCGTCGTAGAATCCGGGAATTTTGATGCGGCCGCCGCGGTCCTTCATCTGCGCCAGGATCTGCGCGAGCACCATGTTCGGGTTGGCCACTGCGCCGCCGAACGAACCGGAATGAAGGTCGGATTTGGTGCCGCGCAGGTCGATCTGGAAGTAGACGAGCCCGCGCAGCCCGTAGCAGATCGACGGAATGCCGCGGTCGAACATGGGGGAGTCTGAGATGACCACGACATCGGACTTCAATTCGTCCTTGTGGTCCTTGATGAAGTTGTCCAGATTCGCCGACCCGACTTCTTCTTCCCCTTCGAGGATGATCCGGATGTTCACGGGCAGCCGGCCGTTCTTCGTCAGGTGCGCCTCGATGGCCTTGAGGTGCATGAAGACCTGGCCCTTGTCGTCGGCGGAGCCGCGCGCGTAGATCTCGCCGTCGCGGACGGTCGCCTCGAACGGCGGGGAATCCCAGAGCTCGAGCGGATCGACGGGCTGCACGTCGTAGTGGCCGTAGAACAGGATTGTCGGGGCCCCCTCGGCGCCGAGCCAGTCGCCATAAACGACGGGGAAGCCTGGGGTCTCGATCAGCCGGACGTTCTGCATGCCGATGCGCCGCATCTCGTCGGCGCTCCACTCCGCCGCGCGCTTGACGTCGGGCGCGTGCTCGGGCAGCGCGCTGATGCTGGGGATGGCGAGGTAGTGCTTCAGTTCCTCGACGTAGCGGTCGCGGTTGGTGTTGATGAAGTCGATGACGTTGTTCATGAGGAGTCGATTCTACTCTCTTGGGCGAGGCGTCTGAACGTCCCCGTCAGACTCCAGCGACCGGCGTCTCGACCGGTGTCTCTTCTCGATCGCCCCACTCCTTCCACGAACCGGTGTAATTACGGACGCGCGGATAGCCTAACAGCCGGAGCGCCAGGTAGCCGTGCGCGGCGCGGTAGCCGCCTTGACAGTAGGTAACGACTTCCTTGTCAGGGGTCACTCCGGCGGCTTCGTACATCGCGCGCAACTCGTCCGCGGGTTTGAAGGTGCCCTCGGGTGAAAGGTTCCGCGTCCATTCGACGTGCACGGCGCCGGGGATACGGCCGCCCCGCTTCGCGCGCACAGTGGTCCCGTCGTACTCGCCGTCGGTGCGAGTGTCGAGTATTACGACGTCTGGACGGCCGAGCCGATCCTTGACGTCGCGCCAGGTCGCGATCGTGTCCGGCTGCGCTGAGCCGGTCCACGTGCTCTTGGGCGGAGGCGCCGCCTCGCGCGTGACCTGAAGACCGGCACGGATCCATGCGCTGAAGCCGCCGTCGAGGACCTGCACACGCGGGTGACCGAAGTATTCGAGAAACCAGAACGCGCGCGCCGCCCGGATCCCGGACTGATCGTCGTAGATCACGACGGCGGTGCTGTCGTCGACACCCCGCAGGTTGAACAGGTGATCGACCATCCACATGAACGCCTTCAGCGGTGCGGGATCGGTGTCGATGAGTGAAACGCCCCACAGATCCAGGTGCACCGCGCCGGGGATGTGACCGGCAGCAAAATCCTCCGGCGGCCGGAGATCGAGCAGCAGCGGCTTCGCGGCGCTCCGGAGTGCCTGCGCGAGTTCCGCGGCACCAGTGAGCAGTTGCGCGTTCGGGTAACCGGCCATGCAACGATCGTAGTGCACCCCCGCGTGGCGGTCCACTGACGGGCAGGCATTCCGCTCGAGGTACTTGACGCGGTGGTCTTTACGCTGCAAAGTAGAACGGTGGACGTCGCCCGCGCGCTCGACCAGATCGCCGAAATCCATCAGCAGATCGCCAAGGGTGAGGTCTACCGTGGCTACCGCTCGCTGCCCATTGCGGCGTCCGGCCTCATCGGCATCGCGGCGGCGTGGCTGCAGCCTGCGGCTCTCGGCAGCGGCGATCCAATCGGCTTCGTGTTCTATTGGACCGCCATTGCTGCCGCCGCCGGCTTCGTCGGCTCCAGCGAAATCCTCTACAACTTTCTCGTTCACGACGATCCCGCGACGAGGCGCCAGACGGCGAAGGTTGTTGGCCAGTTCCTGCCCAGCGTCATGGGAGCCGCGGCAATCACCGTCTGCTTCGTGCACCTGAGCGCGTCGCTGGTGACGCTCCTTCCCGGACTCTGGGCCATCTGTTTCGGGATTGGGACGTTCGCGTCGCGCCCCTACCTGCCGCGGGCGAGCGGCTGGGTCGCGCTGTTCTATTACGTCGCGGGGTTCACGCTGCTGTGGATTGCGAGCGGTGCGAATTCGCCGACCGGATGGTGGGTCGGCGGCGTCTTCGGCGGCGGCCAGCTCTTCGCAGCGGCGGTTCTGTGGTGGAATCTCGAACGGGTGGAAAGCCCGCGGGGGTAAGAAAGAGATCATGGCAAAGAAGCAGGCGGCGCGCGACGAACCCGGGCGCTACGCGTACGACGGACTCGATCGCGTGCTGCACGAGAAGGCGCGGCTCGGGATCATGACTTCGCTCGTGGCGCGCGCCGAAGGAGTGGTGTTCAACGAGCTGAAGCGTCTCTGCGCGCTCACCGATGGAAACCTGAGCCGGCACATCGACGTGCTGCAGGAGGCGGGTCTCGTCGAAGCCTGGCGCGGCGCCGAGGCGGGCCGGCCGCAGACGCTGTACCGCCTCACCGCGGAGGGACGCGCCCGCTTCGTGGCATATCTCGAAGAGCTCGAACAAGTCGTGCGGGACGCGCTGCCGAAGGCCGTCAAACGCCCCGAGCGCGCGCCGGATCTGCCTCCAGGATTTCAGCCGGCGTAAACGTCGGGCTTTGGGCTTTGGCGGCTTTGGGCCTTCGGAAGACGCTTCGGGGTTTCCCGAAAGCCTGGCGCCCTATGCCTAAAGCCTAACTCCGTCCGTCATCCCTCAGCTTCGTGAGATGCGCGCGGACGCTGTCCGCCGCCGCCTCACTCAGCGAAGCCGGCAGCGCCGGGTAGACGCGGCGCACGATGTCTTCCACCGTCCTCGCACCGTCGAGCATCGCCTGCAGGATCTGCTGCTCCCGCATTTGCCGGTGTGCGACGTATTCGTCGAGCAGCGCCGCCGGATCGTCCACGATCGGTCCGTGGCCGGGCAGCAGCCGTCGCGGCTTCAACTCGCGCACCAGCGCCAGTGACGCCAGGTAAGCGCGAAGATCGCCCCCTTTGCGCGACGGGATGACGATGGTGCCGCCGCGCCGCGCCAGGTCGCCGCAATAGAGGTCACCCGCGTCGCGATCGAAGAAGCACAGGTGATCCGGAGAGTGGCCCGGCGTCGGGACGATTTCAAGCTGCGTGTCGCCGGCCGGCACGGGATCGCCCGCCGCATCGACGACGATGAGTCCCTTCCATCGGTTGCGCAAGGCCGGCAGTCCCTTGACGTGGTCCGGGTGCCAGTGCGTAATCAGCACGCGGGCGAGCGCCGCGCCGTCCAATGCCGCGGCGACGGCCTCGACGTGTTCAGGGTTTCCCACGCCTGCGTCGACCAGTGCCGGCGATCTGCCGGGCAGCAGCCACGTGTTGTTTCCCGTCGGTCCGGTCCACTCCGACGGATTGCCCGCGGCGATTAGAAGAGGTGTCATCGATTCAAAAAAAGTACTTCAGCCGAACGTAGATGAAATCACGATCGGCGAAGCGGCCGATCGTGTC
>JANPCT010000787.1:0-1689 GCA_031431095.1 Acidobacteriota bacterium
GCGGAAGCTCAGTCCTCTCGACTCCGTAGTTTCGGCCTTGAGGCGGAAGATCAGTCCTCAGAACTCTGTAGTTGCCGCCTTGAGGCGGAAGCTCAGTCCTCTCGACTCCGTAGTTTCGGCCTTGAGGCGGAAGATCAGTCCTCAGAACTCAGTAGTTGCCGCCTTGAGGCGGAAGATCACGCACGGCTCTATGCGAGCGGGACGATATCGATCTGCAGCGCGGGGTCGGCGGCGGGCACGTAGGAGGTCCCCAGCCCCAGTTCCGCGCGGACGATGTTGCAGCCCTGCGCGATCGCGGAGGCCTTGTAGAATGCGATCTCGCGGTTGGCCCCCTGGCGGCCGAACCCGCAATCGCTCGACACGATCAGCTGCTCGGGCGCGATGTGCGCCAGCGCGGTGCGAATCGACGCCGCGACGTCCTCCGGCCTGTCGGCCTGCAGCGAGCGGTGGCTGACCGCGCCGATGCAGATCTTCTTCGGCAGCTTGCCCTTGTACGGGCCGAACATCTCGATGTCGGCGAAGTTGCGATCCTTCGTCTCGATCGTCCAGACGTCGCCGCGCATCTCGTGCAAGTACAGCTCGAAGGACGCGCGATAGCTCGTGTCCTCCATCACGCGCTGCATGTTGGGGTTCCCCCAGCACGTGTGAATCCAGATCTCCACATCGTCCAGCCCCTGCACTTCGCGGTTGTAGCACTCGACCATGAACTTCACCTTCTCGTCGCGCGTGCCGAAGGTGTTGGCCATGAAGTGCAGCGTAGGCTCTTCGATCTGGATGCAACGGCAGCCGGCGTCCCGCAGGGCCAGGAGCTCCGTGTTCATCGCCACCGCCATGTCCCACACGACTTCACGGCTGTCTTTGTACTTCTTCGTATGGATGTCGAGGAACAGGCCCATGACCTGCGAGCAGCACGTGCCGAAACGGACGGGCTTGCGGGTCTTGCTCTGCGCGATGCGCCAGATTTTCGCGTAGTCGAGTGGCCGGTGCTCGATCCGCCCGGTGACGCGCGGCCAGCGCCACGCCGTGTAGATCTCGTGCAGCAGCGTGCCCGGCGGGTATTTCAGCCACGGGCTCCGCGTCTCTTCCGACTGCAGGGCGTCGCCGTCGAACCCCGCCCAGCGCTGTAGCGGGTAGTGGTGCCAGCTTCGCCCGGCGAAATCCTCGTCGCAGTGAAAGTCGCCGTGGGTGAGGATGTCGAGCCCCGCGCGCTCCTCGTCGCTGATGACGACCGCCAGCGCATCCTGGAACTTCTCGCGGAACCGGATGTCCATCATGCAGGTGTCGAGCGGGCGCGCCCACATGCTGGTGTCGAACCATCGCGGCCGCGGCCAGGACCCCGTGACCGTGCTGGGCAATACGAGGTCCTACGTGATGGTGAATGGCAAAGCGAGACGCATTATCCTCGAAGTGTGCAGGGTGCGCCAGACGACCATCTGCCGCCGAGACGGTGTTCTTCCCGGCGAATGGCGGCTAAAGGTACTCGTTTGCGTTTCGCACGGTCTCCCAATAAATCCCCGCCTCAACCAACCGCCGGGCCGGCATCCTTCTCGCGCCGGGTTGCGCACTGGACCCGACAGACGGCCTTCCTCGGGAGGGCAGGGCGATGAGAAACGCACTACTCGCAGGGGCAGCTCTGGCTTTGGTGACCGCCGTGGCCGTGTCGGCCAGCGGGCAGGCCGCTGGAGTGGG
>JANPCT010000788.1:0-4855 GCA_031431095.1 Acidobacteriota bacterium
GCGCATCAAGCAGTATGCCGGGAACGATCCCGAACTGCGCGCGATTATCGAATCGCTCCGTGAGCGCGATGTCATCTACGCCCAGCCGATGATGGCGGCGACGAGCAAGGCAGAGTACTACGCGAGCATGAATGTCTCGAAGATGCGGGACCATTCGGGCAAGGCCCGGCGCCGGCCCTGACGCCCGAACGCTCCCCGCACTGCCGCTCGAGGGACTCTGAATGGCTGTGGACTAGCGACACCACACCGTTCTCCTTCGAGTCGATGTTTGCGATGGCGCGGATCAAGGCGAGGTGCCGCATGACCCCTGCGACATGAAGCGTTGGCCGATGGTGCAGCGCGGGCGTCTGGCCGAGGTCCGGTGCACGTTTCACACCCGCAATCTCGAAATGTCTGTATAAACTTCGGCCCGAGTGAAACATGCGTGTGCACCGACCTAGAATGCCTATGCTGTGTGCGGCATCGCGGGACTCGTTCGCCTCTCAGGCACCGGCGGGGTACCCCCCGGTGTCCTGCGCCGCATGGCCGACGCCCTCGTCCATCGTGGGCCGGACGATGACGGGTATCTGGAACGCCCCGGAATCGGACTCGCCAATCGGCGGCTGAGTATCGTCGGCCTCTCGGACGGGCGTCAGCCGATCGGCAACGAAGACGGCAGCGTCCAGGCCGTCTTCAACGGCGAGCTGTTCGATTACCGCGAGGTGAAGGCGGCGCTCGAAGCGAACGGCCACCGCTTCGCCACGCACTGCGATACCGAGCTGATCCCGCATTTGTGGGAGGAGCACCAGGAAGGCATGTTCGAACGCCTTCGCGGTCAGTTCGCCTTCGCGCTGTACGACGAACGCCGCCGCAGGCTGGTCCTGGCGAGGGATCGATTCGGCATTCTCCCACTCTACTGGTCGCGCCAGGTGACGGCCGAGGGCGACTGGCTGCTGTTCGCATCGGAGGTGAAGGCGCTGCTGGCCTCGGGGATGGTCTCCCCGCGTCCCGATCTTCGCGGCATCGACCAGGTCTTCCACTTCTTTGCCGTGCCGGGCCCCTCCACCTGTTTCGCAGGTGTGCAGGCGCTGCAGCCCGGGCACTTTCTCAGCATCGACTTGCGCGAGCCCCGCGCGGAGCCGCTCGAAGAGCGCCGCTTCTGGTCGATGGACTTCCCCGACGATGGGCAGGAGGATGACGGCGACGCATCGAAGATGACCGATGCCCTCGAACGCGCGCTGCTCGACGCGATCGAACTGCGGCTGCGCGCCGACGTCCCGGTGGTCTCCTACCTGAGCGGCGGCATCGATTCGAGTCTCGTCGCCGCCATGGCGGCGAGGATCCGTGGCACGCCGATCCCGACCTTCACCGTCAAGGTGCACGGCCGCGGCTTCGACGAAAGCGACCAGGCCGCCATTGTCTCCCGCCACATCGGCGCGGCGCCGGTGGTCGTGCCAGTCGACGCAGCGGCCGTCGTCAGCACCTACCCTGAACTGATTCGTGCGGCCGAAGCCCCGGTGATCGACACCGCCGCGGCGGCGACGCTGCTGCTCGCGCGAGAGGTGCACCGTCATGGCTACAAGGTGGCGCTGGCGGGAGAGGGATCCGACGAGTGGCTGGCCGGATATCCGTGGCACAAGGTGCACCGCCTGATCGGCTTGTCGGATGCAATACCGGGCGTCCATCTCAGCACGCACGTGCGCAGGCTGCTGTGCAAGGCGGTCGGCGCGACCAGCCGCGGCAGCGAGGCGATTCTTGCGTCGGAGCGCGTGCTGGGTCATCACTCGGCGTTTCACGACGTCTATGGTCTGATGACCGCCGCGCGCTACCTGTTGTTCACCGACGAGACGATGTCGCGTCTCGAGGGTCACAATCCGTATCTGGAGCTGAAACCCGACCTCGCGCGTATGCGCCGGTGGCACTCGTTGAACCAGAGTGCCTACTGGGCCGCGCGCATTCATCTGCCCGGGCATCTCCTGAGCCTGAAGGGGGATCGGCCGGCAATGCGTTCGTCCGTCGAAACGCGCTACCCGTTCCTCGACGAGGACGTCTTCGCCCTGGTCGCCCGGCTGCACCCGCGGTGGAAGCTGCGCGGCCTCCGCGACAAGTACATCCTCAGGCTCGTCGGGGAACGGTACCTGCCGCGCCAAATCGCGTGGCGGCGGAAGGTGATGTTCCGCGCGCCGCTCGACAGTTTCTTCTCGTCATCTGCCGACGCGCCGCCATTCGTCGATCAGTTGATGTCGGAAGAATCGCTGAAGCAGACCGCGATCTTCAGAGTGGATCGCGTGCGGGAATGGCGGATGCGCATGCGCCAGGGGCGCGTCGGCTGGCGCGAGCGGACGATGGTGCAGTTGGGGATGGTTGGCGTGCTGACCACGCAGCTCTGGCATCACACGTTCATCGAGAGTCTCGCGGACCTGCCATCAGCGTGGGCGCCGCCGCGCGATCCGACGCCGCCGGGTGCCGGTCGAGCAGGGTCGACAGCAGCGCAGGCCACAGGCCGCCCCTGACGGTCCGGTGATACGCGGAGTCCGGCGGCAGCCGCCGCATCAGCCGGGCATGCGCATCTCCCATCGCGTGATACGGCAGCATCGGCAGCAGGTGATGCAGTGCGTGATAGCGCAGCCCGATCGGCGCCCACAGCTCCGGCAGCCAGCGTCCGTAGGGGAAGGTGTTGGTGTCGAGCAGCTGTTCGAGATAGCTGACGGGCGCGTCGGCCTTGCTCTCGTAGCGATGCGCTACCAGCGTCCGTACCTGGTTGAGCGCAATCCAGAAGAGGAACACCAGGTAAGTCTTCGCGAACCATTGCCACGGGATGACACCCGCGATTCCCAGGCCCGTGACCAGCCAGGCCCACACCGACGCGGCGATCTCCTGCGCCCAGCGTGCGGGCGCGGACGCGGCGGCATCGTAGTCGCGCCGGTAGGACTCGTTCATCACGTACAAGGACGAGGCGCAGGTCCAGACAGCGCGATCGATGCGGGCAGAGAGCAGGGCGAGTGGCGCGAGGATCAGGAAACGCACCGCCGCGATCAGCGGATAGAGCAGCGGCAGGAGAAGGAAGACCGCCACTCTCAGACCGCGGCGGGAGCTGTGGACCACGTACTCCGGGTCTGACCACGTGCCGTACGCGTGGCTCGCATGATGACCCTTGTGATCGCCGTACATGAACGACGGCATCAGGAACGGGATGCCGCAGAGCACGTTCCACGCGCCCGCGAACGCGCGGAACGCGGCGCCCCGTCGGTGCGCGATCTCGTGGGTGAAGATCGCCGCGCGGTACATCGCCAGCCCGCACACGACGAACGACGCGGCGAGAGTCACGCCCGAGCCCAACTGTTGCCACGGCGAGCCGATCGTCGCGGCGACCACCGACGACACGGGGGTCGCGAGATACACCGCGAACGCGGCGTAGACGATCGCGATCGTGCACAGGAAGTCGAACCAGTACCGCCGCGCCCTCGCCGCGAGCAGATCGCCGCCGACGACGGCATGCGCGTCCCGCACGAACCGGGCCGACGTGGCGGCGCCGGTCATGCCGGTTGTTCCGTGGCAGCCTGAAGAAACTCGATCATCTGTCCGGCGACCGTTTTCAGGGCCGCCGCCTGCATCAGGGCGTTATGGTCACCCTCGAAGACGTGCTCGCGACCGATCCCGCCCTCGCGATCCCAGGTTTCCAGGCCGCTGCCGAAGCCGTCACGCGCACGCCAGACGATCAGCGGCGCGCGGAATCGTGGCCGGGGAAGCTCGCGGGCGAGTAGCCGGCAATGTTGCTCGAATCGCGTGACCGCTTCTCGCGCGACTTCCTCGAACGCCTTGCTGGTCGTCAAGTCGTTCTCGACGACCCACTGGTAGAACGCGTCGCCGCCGCCGGAGTCGTCGCGCGCAACGCGATCGACCAGGCCGGCGATGTCGGCTCGCAAGCGAGACTCGTCGCGCGGTCGAAGCACGCCGAGTTCTTCCTGGAGAAACCGGTAGCTGGCCACCGACAGCCTGACCAGCGAATCGCGCTGCGCCTCGGGCGTGACGCTCTGCCGCGCATCCCAGTCCATCACGCCGACGCACTCCACCTGGGCGCCGAGACTCTCGAGCCGCTCGGCGACGCGCGCCGCCAGATAGCCGCCGAGCGAAAATCCCATCAGCCGGTAAGGACCCTCGTGCGTCGCCTGCACCGCCGCGACGTAGGCGTCCACCATTTCCTGCATCGTTGCGTACTCCTGCGCGCGGCCCCGCAGCAGGCGCGTTTCGATGCCGTACAGCGGCAAGCCGGCCGGCAGGTGCGGCGCCAATCCCGCGTACAGGCCCACGCCGCCGCCGACGGGATGGAAACAGAAGACCGGCAGCCCCGTGCCGCGCGTGAGAGTGACGACGTGGTCGACTGGATCGTCGTCCGTCTTGGCCTTCGGCTGCCGATGGGTGTCCGGCGCGTGGTCCTGCGACGCGAGTACCGGCGCCAGCAACTGGCGCACGGCTTGCGCGAGCTCGACGATCGTGGGACCGCGCAGCAGCGCGCCCATCGGTATGCGGATACGCAGCTCGCGCTCCATCCGGTTGGTCAGCTCGAGCGTCATCAACGAGTCGAGCCCCAGATCGTTCAGGCGCGCATGCCGATCGACCCTGTCCACGACGGTGCCGAACACGCCGGCGACCTGCGTGGCGATGAAGCCCGCCAGCAGCCGCTCCTGCTCCTCGGGGGCGGCGGCGCGAAGCTGCGCGTCGAGCGATCCCGTCGCGCCCGAGTCCCGCATCTCGCGGGTCACCGCCGTATAGGTGGCGGACGCGGCGGCCAACGGACTGAGCTTTAGCACCGCCTGCCAGTCAACGCGGGTGGCGGCGACGTTGACCGCATCGAGCACCAGCAGGCGATCGAGCA